>NZ_JBSSCS010000025.1:0-46701 GCF_054060015.1 Thermostichus sp. MS-CIW-25 | reverse complement strand
AAGGCATCCATTGTCGCATCCAACTTTGCGGCTTGCGACTGGGACACCTTGAGCTTGCAGGAGACGGTCAGGACTTGGGTCATGGTTCTATCATACATAACTTCCGCATTCCTCCCGACACTGACCCTACGGGTACAGTGCGGGGCTCCTGCGATTTCTAGCTGAAGATATCCCTTCAATTCTAGTCAGTTGGGGATGGGATCCCGTTGAGCTGCCAAGAGAAGGGCATTGACAATGGCAGCAGCAACTGGGGATCCGCCTTTGCGGCCCTCCACGCGAATCTGGGGAACATCCGTTTGCGCCAACGCCTGCTTGGCCTCTTCCACCGCCACAAATCCCACCGGCACTCCGATCACCAAGGCCGGCTTGACCCGCTGCGCCCGAATCTCCTCCACCAAAGCCAGCAGTGCAGTGGGGGCATTGCCGATGACAAACAGGGCTTCCGGATGGCGGCGTGCTAAGTTCACCATCCCATTAGCGGCACGGGTTTGGCCGGGCCAACGAGGCTCCTCCACCCAGTCCAAAGCGCAATGGAGCGGGATCCCTTGGGCTTTCAGACCTGACTGGATCCCAGCTGCCACCATCCTGACATCGACAATGACAGGCTGCTTTTGCCGTAGGGCTGCCAGGGCGTGTTCAACGGCGTTGGGGCCGAAGAAAAAGCGATCCCGCAGCTCAAAGTCGGCAGTGGCATGAATGGCACGGCGCACCACCTCATAAGGGATCCCTTGCCAGGGGTGGGGGCCGATCTCCTGATCGATCTGGCGAAAGCTGGCAGCGGTAATCGGGTCTATCCCGAAGGCTTCATCCATTGGGTCTGGGGTTATGGACACAGTCATGCTGGCATGTCCTGGAAGATATAGAAGAACCGGTGGCAAAGTACGTCCTATTAAATGATGAGCCGAGGAAACCACTAAGATTGGTCTAGCCTAAATTGGAGATGAGCCTATTGTTGTCACCCACTCCTCCCTTGCACAGACTCAACTCCCATCCTTCCCCTTCTGCTCGGGTCAGCGCCAATTCCGTCGGCAATCCCGGTTTCTCCTCTGTTGATGCGCCCTCCCCTTCCCCAACGGGCAGCGACAGGGATCCCTTGTCGGCTTTGCCTCGCTACGGCTACTCCCAAACCTGGCATTGGCGGGGCTGGCCCATCCATTTCACCTACACCCCTAGTCGCGCCCAAACCCTTGCCGGTGTCGTCAACTTGACGGCAGCTCCGGCCCTTTTAATCCATGGATTTGGAGCGTCAGTGGGTCATTGGCGCCACAACATTCTCCCTCTGGGATCCCAGCGCTCCGTCTATGCCCTCGACCTGCTGGGATTTGGCAAGAGTGCCAAGCCGGAGATCGCCTACAGCGTTGATCTGTGGGTGGAGCAGGTGTACGAGTTTTGGCAAACTCACATTCAGCAGCCCAGCATCCTGGTAGGCCATTCCATCGGGGGCTTGGTGGGGGTAATTGCCGCCGCCCGCTATCCCCAGATGGTGAAGGGCCTGTGCTTGATTAGCTGCGCCGATGGGCCCCATCCGGAAGAATTGCCCTCTCCCTGGGATGCTCTGGTGCGAGCCCTATGCGAAGGGATTCTGTCGTTGCTGGGGTGCCCCCTCACTTATCCCCACCTCTTCAACTGGCTGCGACAAACCGAGGTGCTACGAGCTTGGATCAAGAATGTCTACAAGCGGGATGAGCAGGTGGATGACGAGCTGGTGCAGATCTTCCAGAGGCCGGCCTTTGAGCCAGGGGCAGCCCACGTGTTTTTGGACGGTCTGAGGGCCATTCTCTGCCGCCGCTTCGACAGCCCCAAACGCCTGCTGCCCACCCTAAAAATGCCTATCTTGCTACTTTGGGGCCGAGAAGATCCGGCAGTGCCCAGTTTTTTGGCAGACCAATTTAAGCGCTGGCAACCTGCCCTCGCCTTGGTGAAGCTGCCGGGAGTAGGCCACTGTGCCCACGACGAGTTGCCCCACTGGGTCAACACCCTCATCGGGGAATGGGCGGCCAGTCTGGAGACCTGCCCTGACTTGCCCACCCACCTTCGGCGGGATCCCCGAGTCGGCTAGCTCAGCAAGTGATCTGAGCTATTCCCGGCAAGGTGCCACAAGTGAGGGCTATCGGCACAGGGCCCCCCCAGCTTGGAACACCCCCAAGCCAAATCCCAGCCTGCTGCCGGGAAAAGGGATCCCGCTCAGAGATCAGGGGGCAGCTTGAGGATCTGATGCTGGCGCATCCCCTGCCAGCGGCGAATGAGATCGCCATCAATACCGAACTGATCCAACGCCTTCACCACCACAAAATCCACCAAATCTAGGATGGTACGCGGCTGGTGGTACCAAGCTGGAATGGCCGGAACAATGCGCGCCCCCGCTTCTGCCAGAGTGGTCAAGTTGCGCAGGTGGATCAGGCTAAAGGGGGTTTCCCGCGGCACCACCACCAAGCGTCGTCCCTCCTTGAGCTGCACATCGGCAGCCCGCTCCAGCAGATCCGAACTCAAGCCGGCAGCCAACTTGGCAACTGTACCCATGCTGCATGGGATCACCAACATCCCCTGCGTGCGATAGGAGCCACTGGCAATGGTTGCCCCCACATCCTGCCAGCGATGACAAACCAGGGATCCACCGCTGCTCTCGGCTTGTTGTCGCCAAAAGTGGGCCTGCTTGCGGGGGTCTGTCGGCAGCAGCACCCCGTGTTCTCCCTGCCACACCTGATAGGCCGCTTTGGAGACCACCACTTCGACACAGTAGTCCAGGCTGAGCAGAACATGCAGAGCACGCACAGCATAGAGCATCCCTGAAGCGCCAGATACGCCAAGGATGATAGGCAGAGAGGATGTCAAGGGCCGCCGGGGAACGTCTTCTGCTCAAGTCTAGCGAGGGGAGCTGTCCCTCGCCTGCTCAGGGGATCCCTAACCCACTGCTCCCAAAGACTTGCACAACGCGGGATAAAAATGCTCCTGGCACAGGTTGAAGGCAGCGCTCAAGTCGCAGTCTGGCTCTTTGCTGTTAGGTTTGCAGATTTTGTCGCCCGTTGCGGATCACCCGCAAGGATTCCAACAACCGCAACTCCAGGTCTTGCAAAACCTGATCCACGTAACGGTGGGCCTCCCGCTGCAGGCGCTCCGATTCCTGAAGCGTCTGTCGCCGCACTTCCTCACTCTGTTGATAGGTTTGTTGCAACAACTGCTCCGCTTGAGCTTGGGCCTGTCGCAGAATGGTCGATTCGTTGAGGAGCTGCTCGGCCCTGCGCTGGGCCGTGGCCACAATTTCTTGGGCGTAGCGATTGGCCTCCGCCAAGATCCGATCCCGCTGGCGCAGCAATTCTTCCGCTTCCTCCAGGGCTGTCGGCAGGTTCAGGCGGATAAAGTCTAACTGCTCCAGAATCTTTTCTTCTTCAATGAGGGTGCGAGACCAGAACAGACGAGGGCTGCTGAGAATGGCTGCCTCCAGTTGATCTAGGGCCTCCTGGACGCGCATCAGCGCCAGGGTCTGATCCCCAAACGGTACGCCGGCACGATTGGAAGCATCAGAGGGCAATTCTCGCATCAGTCCAGAAGAAAGTGGCCGCGCCAAGCAAACGGGCAAAGCAGGCAAGATAACGCCTACCATATCAGGTTCTCGGTTTCCTGAATCTGCGCAGTCTCCCCTTCGCTCCAACCCCTCTTTGGTCAAGGAGATGTTCTTTCTGATACTCAAATATGGCAGATTTTCCCCCTTGCAGAGGCTATGAGCCAAGCGGCAGAGGCCGGCGCCGGTCAGTTGGTGCCACAGCCGTTGTTTTATCCATTGGAGCTGAAGTTGCCCGGCTGCAAAAAGAGCGCCAACGGAAGTTCGTTTTTTGAGTTGCTGCCAATTCCCTGAAGATGGCCAAGCTCCGGGTGGTTGACAGCAACCTGTGGCACACTGAGGAGAAAGGAGTTAGAGCCCGAGCTGCTCATGCCACAACCGCAGCCCCCCCGCAGACTGGAAGACCAATTTGTGGAGAATGTCTCCCGTTACCCCACCTACTTTATTACCGTTTTGCTGGGGGGGATCTGGGCCGGCCTCCAGCCTTTTGTTAGCCTGTATCGCAAAAGTCCAACAGCGGCGGCCATGGTGACGCTGGGATCCCTGCTGTTGCTGCTGTTTGTTTATTTCACCCTGCGAGCCATGACAGGGAATACCTTTTTGCCAGAATGGCTGCTGGGTTAGCCGTACAGTGGACGCCGGAAGCAGAGGCACGCCTCAAGGAGATTCCTTTTTTCGCCCCGCCGCCCGCAAGAAAAGCGAAAAGCTCGCCCGGAAATTGGGGATCCAGCAGATACGGTGGACACCTCTGAGCAGGCCACGCAACAATTGGGCTCTTGAGGGATCCCGGCTGCAAGTCGTAGCGAGGGGATTGGATTTGCCGCTAGCTTGGTAGAGGTGTTCTCCTCTGTTCCCTCGTTTATTTTTGCAACTCATGGCAGATTGGATCCTGTTGGCGCTGGTGGGTTCTGCAACCTACCTGCTGCTGCAAAAAAGTGTGGCCCGCCTCTCAAAGGTGCCGTGGCGGATCCTGTGGCTGGTGATGATGCTGCCCCCTTTGGTTTGGGTGCTGGGGCGTCAGGTGTTCCAGTACGAGGTGCCCCCCTTGCTGATGCTGCTGCTGTTTCTCACCTCTTACTTTACCAGCATGACCTTGGTGAGACGAGGGGGCATTCGACCCCCAACCGTAGACCCTCGGCCCGAAGTGGAAAACGCATCCCCAGAAGCGGATCCCTCGCCGGCTGCAGAACCTGAGCCGGAGGAAGAGGAAGAAGACAGCGCCGCAGATCCGGTCTCGGTGGCTCTTGCCCACACCCCCATCTCCGAAGTGCCGCGGGAAAAGCTGAGCCACTGCTTCCCCTGGAGCGTCTTTTATTTGCAAAACGTGGAGTACCGTCCCCAGGCGATCATCTGCCGGGGCAACTTGCGGGCGGATCCCAGTGAAGCCTATGAGCGGGTGCAGCAGAATGTGGAAACCACCTTCGGCAAACGCTTTTTGGTGGTGCTGCAGGAGGGGTTTGCCGGCAAGCCCTTTTTTGCCCTGGTGCCCAACCCGGCGGCGCGGCGCTCCCCGGCGGACAGTCGAGAGTTCCCGCTGCTGGCTCTGGGGTTATTGCTGTTCACCTTCTGGACCACCCTCAGTGCTGGGGCCCAAGCGGCTGGGGTCAGCCCTGACCGGCTACTGCATTTGCCCTCTCTGATGCAAGGGTTGCCTTATGCTCTAGGGATCCTTGCCATTTTGGGATCCCATGAGTGGACTCGCTACTGGGTGGCCCGCCGCCACCACATCAAAACCTCGCTGCCCTATTTCATTCCGGTGCCTTTTGTTCTGGGAACCTTTGGGGCGTTTATCCAGTTGAAAGAGCCGGTGCCCAACCGCAAGGTGTTGTTTGATATCGCCGTCGCCGGGCCGCTGGCAGGGAGCCTTGTTGCTTTGGGCATGTTGTTGCTGGGGCTGGTGTTTTCGGCGCCTGTAGATCCTCCCGCGGTGCCGGAGGGGCAGCCGACCCCGATTAGTTTTCATCGCCTTGACCCGCGCCTATCGGTGCTGCTGGCAATTCTGGCCCGCATGGTGCTGGGGGATCAGTTGCAGCCGGGGCAGGTGATCGATCTGCACCCGCTGGCCTTTGCCGGCTGGCTGGGGCTGGTGGTGATCGCGTTTAACCTGATGCCGGTGGGCCAACTGGATGGGGGGCACATTGTCCACGCGGTGTATGGACAGCAGATGGGAGCGAATGTGGGCCGGGTAGCCCGCTGGTTGGTGCTGCTGCTGGCTTTGACGGTGCAGCCTTGGCTGTTGCTCTGGGCGCTGCTGCTGTTTGTGATTTCCAGTGCCGACGAGCCGGCCCTCAACGATGTGACGGAACTGGACGAGGCCCGGGATCTGCTGGGGCTGGGGATGCTCACGCTGCTGGTGCTGATCCTGCTGCCGGTGCCGCCGTTTTTGCAAAATGGGCTGGGCTTGGCCTAGATCCGGGGTAGGATCCAAACCGCCCCTGACCTCGTTCTTCTCTCATGGAACGCAGCTTAATCGTTCAAAAGTACGGCGGTACCTCTGTCGGCTCTGTCGAGCGTATCCAAGCCGTGGCCCAACGGGTGGCCCACACGGTGGAGCGGGGACATCGGGTGGTGGTGGTGGTCTCGGCGATGGGGGATGAAACCGATCGCCTTGTGGATCTGGGGGAACAGATATTGCAGGGATCCCCGACCACGCCGGCTCAGTTGCGGGAATGGGATATGCTCCTTTCCACCGGTGAGCAGGTGAGCATTGCCCTGGTGGCTTTGGCGCTGCAACGCCTGGGGTGTCCTGCCCTTTCCATGACGGCAGCCCAGGTGGGCATTGTCACCACTCGGGATCACAGCCGGGCCCGCATTTTGCACATCCACACCGACCGCCTGTGGCAGCACCTGGAGCGGGAAGAGGTGGTGGTGGTGGCCGGGTTTCAGGGCATCACCAGCCTGGCGGAGCTGGAGATCACCACCCTGGGTCGGGGGGGATCCGACACCACGGCGGTGGCCTTGGCAGTGGCTTTGGGAGCAGAGCTGTGTGAGATCTACACCGATGTGCCGGGGATCTTCACCACGGATCCGCGTAAGGTGCCTGAGGCCAGGCTGTTGCCGGAGATCACCAGTGATGAAATGTTGGAGCTGGCCAGCTTGGGGGCCCAGGTGCTGCATCCCCGCTCGGTGGAAATTGCCCGCAACTACGGTGTGAAGCTGCGGGTGCGCTCCAGCTTGGAGCCGTTGCAGGCGGGATGCGAGGGCACTCTCATTCTTTCTCCTCCCCCCCGTCCTCGTGCTGCCGACAGCAGTATCGAGCTGGGCCTGGCGGTGGATACGGTGGAGCTGGATCGGGATCAGGCCAAGTTGGTGTTGGTGGGGGTGCCGGATCGCCCTGGCATTGCCGCCCAGCTCTTTCAGGGGATCGCGGCGGCAGGGGTGAATGTGGATTTGATTTTGCAGTCGCTCCAGTTCACAGCCGCTCACGCCAGCGGGACGGACTCCTTGCCGCAGGGATCCGTGCCCCAGCCCACCAATGACATTGCCTTTACGGTCAGTCGGTCGCAGGTGACCGAGGCTGCAGCCGTTGCCCGGCGAATTGGCCAAGAGCTGCAGTGTGCAGCGGTGATTGTGGATGAGGCGGTGGCCAAAGTCAGCATTGCCGGGGTGGGGATGATGGGCCGACCTGGGATCGCGGCGCAAATGTTCCAGGTGCTGGCCGAGGCCGGGATCAATTTGCAGATGATCTCCATGTCCGAGATCAAGGTGAGCTGTGTGGTGGCTGCGGAGCGGGCCGGGGATGCCGCCTTGGCTCTGGGAGAATCGTTCCAGGTGATCCCCCACTTGCATCGGGCAAAGATGCCGGCTGCCCCTCAAGACAGCCACCCGGTACGCGGTGTTGCCTTGGATTTGAAGCAATCGCGGCTGGGCCTTCGCAAAGTGCCGGATCGTCCGGGAACTGCCGCCCATTTGTTTGGGCGCTTGGCGGCTGCCGGGATCATCGTGGACACCATCATCCAGAGCCAGCGGGGCTACCACAACGGGATCCCCAGCACCGACATTGCCTTCACCGTGCCTCAGGATCAAGCGATGGCTGCTGAGGCGGTCTGTCGGCAGGTGGCCGAAGAACTCCAGGCGGCAGGCGTTGACGCAGATCACGACATTGCCAAGGTCAGCATTGTCGGCGCTGAGATGGAAACCTATCCCGGCGTCGCTGCCCGTCTGTTTGCAGCTCTGGCCGAGGCGGGAATCAACATCGAGATGATCGCCACCTCGGAGATCAAGGTGAGCTGTGTAGTGCGCCGGGATCGAGGGATCCCGGCCTTGCAAGCTATTCACCGCGCTTTCCGGCTGGACTGCCCCTAGCCTGCCTCAGGGTCTGGCCGCCAGCAGCAGGGGGAAATGGTGGGCGTTGGGGGCGTGCATCACCTGGATCCCCAGATTGGCGCGGTTGAGGAGATCGGCGTAGGTGGGAATGAACCGGCCCTGGCTGTCCAGGATGGACTGGTTGAAGTTCAAGCCGTTCAAGTTAAAGGCCATTATGCCGATACCTATTGCCGCCGCCCAAATCCCCACTGTGGGCAGGGCCGCCATCCAGAAGTGGACGGAACGGCTGTTTCTCAGGCCCAGGCTGGGGAACCCCAGCCGCCCCAAGAACGCGTAGTGCCCGGCCAGGAAGTTGTAGGTGACTTCCTCCTGCCCGAAGCGGTAGCCGGCATTTTGTGACTCTTCTTCCGAGGTCTCGCGGATTAGGCTGGAGATCACCAGGGAGCCGTGCAGGGAGGCCAGCAGAGCGCCGCCAAAGACGCCGGCCACCCCCAGCCAGCTAGCAGGGTGCATGAGGATGTTGTGCTCCGCCTGGAAAGCCAGCATGAAGTAGAAGGTGCCGGCGATCCCCAGGGGCAAGCCCTCCGAGAAACTGCCCTGGCCGATGGGGTAGACCAAGAGCACCGCCGTAGCCGCCGCCGCCGGAGCGGAAAACGCCACCGCAATCCAGGGACGCATGCCCAAGCGATAGCTCAGCTCCCATTGCCGGCCCAGATAGCACCACACCCCAATCAAAAAATGGAGCACGATCAGTTGGTAGGGGCCGCCGTTGTAGAGCCATTCATCCAAAGAAGCGGCTTCCCAAATGGGATAAAAGTGCAGGCCAATGGCCGCTGAGGTGGGCACCACCGCCGCCGAGATGAGATTGTTCCCCCCTATCAAAGAGCCGATCACCGGCTCGCGGATCCCATCCACATCCACCGGCGGAGCAGCAACAAAAGCGATTACAAAACAAAAGGCAGCCGCCAACAGCGTCGGGATCATCAACACGCCAAACCAGCCGATGTACAGCCGGTTTTCGGTGCTGGTTATCCATTGACAAAAGCCATTCCAACTCCAGAGCTGCCGTACAGCCGAGGAGCGGCGAATTACCGTACTCATAGGCCAACTCCTAAAGAGACAAAACCATTCTTTGCTTTGTCGGCTTCCTTGAACGGGGCAAAACTCTTCCCGCGCCGACCGCCAAAAGCGTCTCCTTCTTTCAGGCTAGACAGTTTTAGGGACGCCGACAGGGATCCCTAACTTTCGCAACGGGACTGTGAAAAAAATGGATTTGTCGATACAAATCAGCACCGATATGTTGCAATTTGGAGGTCTTTGAGAGCTTCCCGGCGAAGGTCGGTCACTGGCAGTTGATGGCAGCCAAGCTTGAGCAGACGTTTCTTAAGGATAGGTTTAGGAAAGAGGTGCCGTCCGGGACCTGCTTTTTTTCCTCCAGAATCCTAGACAGAGAAAAAATCCTGCAAGCACTTCACCTGCAGGGATCCCGACTGCAAAGCACGGATGGCAGCCGCGGTGGCTTTGGCCCCTGCCAAGGTGGTCACCAGAGGGATCTTGTAAGCCAGGGCAGTGCGGCGGATCTTTTGGCCATCTTGCTGCGCCTCGACACCGGAAGGAGTGTTGATAATGAGCTGAATCTGATGGTTTTTGATGGCGTCGATGACGTGGGGCCGCCCCTCGTGCAGCTTGAGGACTTTATCCACCGGGATCCCGTGCTCGGCCAAAACCTTTTGGGTTCCTTCGGTGGCCAATAGGCGAAAGCCCAGCTCCACAAACTCGCGGGCTACCGGGATGACCGCCTGTTTATCCCGGTCGCTGACGCTGATGAACACCGTCCCCTGAAGAGGCAGATTCTGCCCCGCCGCCAGTTGCGCTTTGGCGTAAGCGCGGCCAAAGTCCGTGTCAATGCCCATCACCTCGCCGGTGGAGCGCATCTCCGGCCCCAGCAGCGTGTCGGTGCCGGGAAACTTGTGGAAGGGCAAAACCGCTTCCTTGACGGCAATGTGAGAGGGGATCACCTCCTGGGTAAAGCCCAGCTCGGCTAGGGTTTTGCCGCTCATCACTTGAGCGGCGTAGTCTGCCAGCGGATGGCCGATGGCCTTGCTAACAAAGGGGACGGTGCGAGAGGCGCGCGGGTTGGCCTCCAGGATATAGACCTGGCCTTTTTGGACAGCGTATTGCACGTTGATCAGCCCCACCACCTTCAGGGCTTGGGCCAACTTCACCGTCCATTGGCGAATCACCTGCAGCACCTCGGGGCTGAGGGTGCGGCTGGGCAATACACAGGCCGAATCGCCCGAGTGGATCCCGGCCTGCTCGATGTGCTCCAGAATGCCGCCGATGGTTACGGCGCCGGTGCGGTCGGCAATGGCATCCACATCCACCTCCACCGCCTCTTCCAGAAACTGATCCACCAGCACCGGACGATCCGGATCCACCGCCACCGCCAGTTGCATGTAGCGCTGCAAGTCTTGGTCGGAATAGACGATCTCCATAGCCCGTCCCCCCAAGACGTAGCTGGGCCGCACCACCACCGGATAGCCGATGCGGCGGGCAATTTCCAAGCTTTCTTCCACGCTGCGGGCAATGCCGTTGGCCGGTTGGCGAATATCCAACTCCCGCAAGATGCGCTCGAAGCGCCCCCGATCCTCAGCAATGTCGATGGAGTCGGGGGAAGTTCCCCAGATGGGAGCCTGGGCTGCCGCCAGCCCCTGCGCCAGCTTGAGCGGGGTTTGGCCGCCAAATTGCACGATCAGGCCGACCGGCTGTTCCGCATCCACCAAGTTCATCACCTCTTCATGGGTGAGAGGCTCGAAATAGAGGCGATCGGCGGTGTCGTAGTCGGTGGAAACGGTTTCCGGGTTGGAGTTGACCATGATCGCTTCGTAACCCAGGCGGCTGAGGGCAAAGGCAGCATGACAACAGCAGTAGTCGAATTCGATCCCCTGGCCGATGCGGTTGGGGCCACCTCCCAAGATCATCACCTTCTCTTTGCGGGCCGGGAAAATCTCCGACTCGCTCTCGTAGGTAGAGTACTGGTAGGGGGTAGCAGCCTCAAATTCGGCGGCGCAGGTATCTACAGTTTTGTAGGTGGGGATCACCCCCAGGCTTTTGCGGCAGGCCCGCACCTGATGTTCCGTGGATCCAGTGAGGTGGGCAATTTGTCGGTCGCTGAAGCCCATTTGCTTGAGATGCCGCAGATCCTCAGCACTCAGGGATCCCAGCTCCCGCCCCTTGAGGGCCTGCTCCACCTCCACCAACTCCTGCAGCTTGTCGATAAACCAGGGATCGATGTGGGTGAGCTGGGCAATTTCCTGGGCAGAAAAGCCCATGAGCAGAGCGGTGCGGATGGTGAGCAAGCGGAAGGGGTTGGGGGTGCGCAGGTTGGCCCGCACTTCCTCTGGCTTGGGGAAAACCTCCGGCCTATCGCTGCCAAAGCCGGGACGGTCGATTTCCAGGGAACGCAATGCCTTCTGGATGGATTCTTGAAAAGTGCGGCCAATGGCCATCGCCTCCCCCACCGATTTCATCTGGGTGGTGAGAACCGGCTCTGCGCCGGGAAACTTTTCAAAGGCAAAGCGGGGGATCTTGGTGACCACATAGTCGATGGTGGGCTCGAAGCTGGCCGGGGTTTTGCGGGTGATGTCGTTGGGGATCTCCGGCAGCGTGTAGCCCACTGCCAGTTTGGCGGCAATTTTGGCGATGGGAAAGCCGGTGGCCTTGCTGGCCAAAGCAGAAGAGCGGGAGACCCGCGGGTTCATCTCGATCACCCGCACCTCACCGTTGGCAGGGTTGACGGCAAATTGCACGTTGGATCCCCCCGTTTCCACCCCAATTTCCCGCATGATGGCGATGGCGTAGTCCCGCAGCCGCTGGTATTCTTTGTCGGTGAGGGTTTGGGCTGGGGCCACGGTGATGGAGTCGCCAGTGTGCACCCCCATTGGGTCGATGTTTTCTATGGAGCAGATGATCACCACGTTATCCGCCAGATCCCGCATCACCTCCAGCTCAAACTCCTTCCAGCCGATGACCGATTCTTCCACCAAGATTTGGGAAACGGGGCTGGCCTCCAAGCCGGCAGCGCAGATCTCTTCAAACTCCTCCTGGTTGTAAGCCACCCCACCACCGGTGCCCCCCAGGGTATAGGCCGGGCGGATGATGAGGGGATAGCCGATCTCCTGGGCAATCTGCTTGGCTTCTTCCAGGGTGTGGGCCAGGCCAGAGCGGGGCACGGCCAAGCCAATCCGCTGCATGGCTTGCTTGAAGAGATCCCGGTCTTCGGCTTTTTCAATGGCCTCCCGCTTGGCCCCAATCAACTCCACCCCGTACTGCTCCAGGATCCCTTGCTGGGCCAGTTGCACCGCCACGTTGAGGGCCGTCTGGCCGCCCATGGTGGGCAGCAAAGCATCAGGGCGTTCCCGCTCGATAATTTTGGCCACAAAGTCCGCCGTCACCGGCTCGATGTAGGTGCGCTCCGCCATACTGGGATCCGTCATGATGGTGGCGGGGTTAGAGTTGACCAAGACGACCTCATAGCCTTCTTCCCGCAGGGCTTTGCAGGCTTGGGTGCCCGAGTAGTCGAACTCACAGGCTTGGCCAATGACGATCGGCCCCGCTCCAATGAGCAAGATTTTGTGGATATCGGTGCGGCGCGGCATAGGGATCCCAGAGGTGGCAGGGTCAGCCTTCTATTGTAGAGGTCACCTGCAGGTCAAGTTGCTCATCGGGATCCCTCTTTTTTGAGTGTTGCGCTTTCAAAGGCTATGCACAGCAGGCAGAGCTTGGATCCCTGGCAGGCAGGAGTTCTCTGGGGCAACCCGCAAAAGGGCAGCTTCTTCATCAGTATCAATAGACGGGAAAACTTGAACTTTAGATGATATCAATGCTATCGTCGCAGCAAAGCCGCCCAGGGATCTGCCGATCGAGGAAACGCTCTATGGCCACGTTAATTGTTCGCAATGTTGACGAAGCCATTGTCAAAGCTCTCAAACAAAGGGCTAGTCGTCACGGCGTTAGTGCAGAGGCCGAACACCGCAAAATCCTAGAGCAAGTCTTACTCCAGCCTGCGAAACAGTCCTTTGCCGAAGTGCTCAGATCGATACCTAACGTTGGCAACGATTCAGACTTTGAGCGGGTGCAAGATAACACTGCCCATGACGTATTTGCTTGACACTAACGTCATCAGTGAGCTGCGCAAACACAGTCAAGCCAACTCCGGGGTTCAAGAATTTCTTCAAACTGCCATTGAGCAAGAGGCCCGCATCTACATCAGCGTGATCACGCTGGGCGAACTCCGCCGAGGCGTTGAACTCATGCGCCATCGCGGCGATCATCTGCAAGCCAACCTTCTGGAGAGGTGGCTGCAAACGGTTGTCGATGACTATGCCGATCACATTCTTGATTTCACAATTACCGAAGCCCAGGTATGGGGAAGCCTGTGCATACCTCACTCTCAAAATGCGATTGACAAACAACTGGCTGCTACAGCCTTGGTTTACGGACTTACCCTGGTTACTCGCAATGTCCGTGATTTTGCCGGGACAGGGGTACCTCTCAGTGACATCCTCCCGACGCTGACCCTACGGGTACAGTGCGGGCTTCCTAACCTCGCGGTTAGGCATTCCTGCCCCACGCCACTTATCTAGGTCATAGACCCCCGACAGACCGACTTGGCAGGCGGTTTCCGTTCCCCAGAGTCCCTGGGTACTATACTGCATTGTTGCACAGGCCATGGCTGATGGTAAATACTTGTCTTATCCCATCGAGAGAATCGACAAGTGCGGGGAGTCCATGTATCCCGACGCTGATGCTTTGCATACAGCGCGGGACTTATAGCTCCCCGCGCCCCTCCTTTGTTAACCCATTTAGACCCTCATAACAAGCCGCGGTAGCGAATAAAGATCAAAACTGCCGCCCAGGATCCCAGCGCCACCTTGATGGCTACCAAAATGTTAAGAATCGGGATCCAGCCGCCGCTAAACAGATCCCCCAACTCCCCTCTAGGCAATTCCCAGCCGGCCAGAGCCATCACAGCCACCCCGATAAACGCCACCACCGACAGCTTCTCCCACATCGCAGCCCGCCACCGTTTGTAGATGGCCTCCATCCAGGCGGAAGAGGCGGTGATCGCCACCAAGCCAATGGCTGTCCCCCCCGCCACCCCGGCAGCAAAGCCCCCGCCCGGCGTCAGGTGCCCTCGAATGGCAAGCTCCACCGCGATCAAAGCCGAAATGGTGGCCCCCACTCGCGCCAACACAATCGAGGGAATATCGGTAAATTGAGCTACATTGGCCGTCGGCTGCTCATCCGCCAGCAGATATTGGGCGCCCAAAATTGCCGTGGAAAACACCACCACTTCAAAGACCGTATCGTAGAGGCGGTTGCGCAGAATGAGACCCGTCACCGTGTTGGGCACACCGCTTTCGCTGGCCAGAATCTCCACTGCCTCGACTAAAGCTACGCCCGCTGCGCGATTGGGGGAAACGGATCCCGCCTCGCCCACAATGAGCTGTAGGGCTGCCAGCAGCACCGCTATCCCGTACACCCACTTCATGTCGCCATCACCTCAGCGGCCAGAGCTTGCTGCGCCAAAATGGCCTGCAGGCGGGGTACGCGTGTAACCAGGCGATACTCTGCTGCTTCTCCACCGGGCTCAAGGGCAATGGTGTGTACCTCTCGGCTGCGAAGAGCAGCCACCAACGCCTCCGAACTCCCATAGGCGGCCAACTCCAAGCGCATGTGATACCGCTGTAGCCCTTGGCGCATCTGCTGTAACAACTGCCGTGCTGCTGAGGTACTGGCCTCCAGCACAGGGCTGCCTTCGAGAACGCCCAGGCGCATGCTCAGCGAAGAGCGCACCGCAATGGCGTAGAGGGTAATGGAAAGCATAGTGCCCACCAGCGCCTCGGTCAGGGCCACATCCGCCGCCCCAAACAGCGCATAGATCAGGGCGGCAATCGTCCCCAGGATCCCTCGCATTACCAAGGCGTGGTAGGGATTGGTCTGAGTCACCACCAAGCTTGCCGTCAGGGGCAGGAGTAACGCCATCACCAGCAACAGGGTCTCTTCCATCCTGCCCTCCTATAGGGACTTGCGCTGCGAGCAAAACGCCAGCACATAGCCCAGAATGGTGTTCCAAATAGCCAGGGAGATCAGTGCCAACACCAACAGGGGCCATTCCCGTGGGATCCGCAACAGCAGCCCCAGCATGATGCTCATCGAGCCCAGGGTGTCCGACACCGAAAGGCCGTGCAGCTTAAATAAAATCGAGCGATCCCCAAGGAGCGGCGCCGTTCCCCACAACCAAAACAGCACACCAATCCCAAACAACAGATAGCTCAGACCTTCCACCCAGACTTCCATACCTACCCCCAGGGCCTTTCTAAAGCATTTCCAGCCGTTTCAGTACATGAGCCAAGAGCATTAAGGCCGCATTGCCCACCGACAAAATCAAAACCCCCACAATCCCGATCATCCAATCATCCCGCACCACCGACACCACCAAAATCAGGATGGCCGTCTTTGTGGCCAAGCTGGCAAAGGCGAGCATCGTCTGCCAAATATCTTCCTTCAGCCAAGCGGCATACAGGGGCAAGCACAGCGTTAGGGTCAGGAGAAACAGCAGTAGGTTCACACGTCCTCCCGCGGCTTGAGCACATGGACTTCATAAGTGCCTTGGGCATTGCAATTGAGCACGATGGTTTTGGGCGTGAAGGTAATTAAAAAGATATCCAGAAACACCAGCCCTGCTGAACGGTTGGGCAGGGTTTGTTTGTATACAACTTCCTCAACAGTGTGGGGTTTGAGGATCATCTCGAAGGCTTCCCAGTAGGCTCTTGGGATGGCGAGAAGAATTTCCTGGAGCACCCGCCCCCAATCCCGCCATTGCACCGGTGCAGAAGCCTGGCGCGGCAGCAGCAGTGTTGCCGCTACCCCAATGGCCACATTGTCCCAGCTCAGATTGCCCGTCAGCAAAAACCAAATCAAGAGCCGCAGGCCGATTTCCAATAGACCCAGCTTAGGGTAGCGCTCCATGACTGACCTCACCAAACAGAACCCAAACCAGCACCAACACCACGCTCAGGCCACCCACCACGGCCTCCAGCCCCTCGTTCACCGACCCTTTCTTCAAAGGGATCCGCTCCCAAAACCAGCCCAGCGGGATCCCAACGCCTAGGCTCAGCAGGGCTTTGAGAAGATTGTCAGCGCCAAAGGCCGCCGGCAGCCAGCCCCAGAGCAAGCCCCCACCCCAGAGCACCAGTGCCACTTTATCTTGCCAAGGAGTTGCAGAGGTGGTTGCCCCCTTCATTGGAGAAACAGGTGCCCGCAGCACTCGCACGCCTAAACACGTGGTGCCGACGGTAACCCCCACCAGCAGCCACTCGTGCCAGGGATCCAGAGCAGACAAGCTGAGGGCCTTGGCCGCATACCCCAAACTGCCGGGTACCCCTGCCAGGGAAGCCGTCCCCAAGAGCAGCATCGGCCAACGCCAGGGATGGGTCACGCTTGTTCCAACAAACAGCAAGGGCTTTGCCAACCCATGGGCAAGACCGTACAAACCTGCCCACTGAGGGGCAGCAATCACAAATCCCATCTGCGATACCGAGCTCCAGGCGAGAAGGTGCTGGGGCGTGCTCGCCATCAGGGCCAGTAGGATCCCGAAAACGGCTGAACCAGCGCTCAAGTAGGGCAACCCCTGGGCCAAGACCGGCGAAGCCTCGCTGCAGCGCACCAAAGCCATGGCTCCTGCTTTGGTCGTAAAACCGCTGAGCACCGCCGCAACAACGGGATCCGCGGTAACGTAGGTGAGGGGCAGCCACAGGCCGGCAACGAAGATCGCCCCCTTGGCCAAAAGACCCACAGCAATCAGCGCCAAGGCCGTGGGGTCGGCCATAGCCAAACTGCTCATCGCCAGGGATCCCGTGCGCACATAGACCAGGATTGCGCCCATCAGGTAGAAGAGCATGGCCACATTGCTCATGAAAAGGTAGCGCAGCCCCACCCAGAGCTGGCGATCGCGGTGCGGAGCATTTTCTTCCACTGTGGGTTGGCCCTCAGCCCGCCGCCCATAGGTCAGCAGCAAAAACACGCCGATGCTGAGCACCTCCAGGGAAACGTAGACGCTGATCAGGTCGGCACTGATGACGACAGCATTGGCGCTACCGTGGACGATCAGCAACTGCATGGCCAGAAAGCGGCTGCCCGCAAAGCGTCTATCCAAATACAGGGCCACTCCTAGCGTGACCAGGCCGTGGGCCAAGAGCATCGCTGCTCCATTGGCATCGATCCGCAGCGTCACCCCGAAGTGATCCAAAAGCTGCAGCTCCAAGGGCGCAGCGGTTGTGCCGGGCAAGCCCCCCTGCTGCACCGCATAGGCCACCGTCAGCGCGGCCATCCCCACCAAGCTGGGACGGGTCAGGGCCGGCATCAAGTAGGTTGTGAAGGCCAGCAGAAAGGGCAATGCCACCCACACCAGCGTCAGCTCAGTCATCGGTAGAAGTGCTCTGCGCCCCTGACGCGACTGCCTGTTCGATGCTCTCGACTTCGAGGGTGGGATGATTGCGGGACAGCTTCATCACCCCCACCAACATCAAGGCTTGTACCGATAGGCCAATGACGATGGCCGTGAGGATGATCCCCTGAGGCACCGGGTCGGCATAGTCCAGCTCGCGCCAGGGTTTGTAGATGGGGGTGAACACACCGCTCCGGGCTGCCCAGATCACGAAGAAGGCGATGACCCCGGTGCTCATGACATCCATAGATAGGATCTTCATAATGAGGTTGCGCTTGACCACGACTCCCCAGAAGCCAAGGAAGATCGTGAGGATGACGGCGGCACTTAACATGGACACCTCGCTTGCTGCGCTCGAGCTATCTGGTCGCTCAGTCGTTCTAAGGCTACGCCCGCTACGCGACCAGTATCCAGCTTCCGCAGTCACAGCAGCCAGATAGCCTATGGCCGGTTGCAACGCTGCCGGGATCCCCATCTCCCCAACAAGGCCGGGATCCCGAAGTAGAAAGAGTTGCAGACTCCGAATGGGCAACTTGCTGCGACTTCTTGCCAGCTCTGGGGCTTGGTGGGATCCTGGTCATACACTTCTCATGCCAAGGTCGGAATTGATGGCCGCTGTTCGCAGTTTAAGTTGTTTTTAATAGCCTTGGCGGAACCGACTTCTGGATGCTGAAGATAAGGTGTTGGAGAAGGGGGTTGTAAAAGCCGTGATGCTGCCGGTGGCCGAAGCAGAAGCCCTGATTTTGCAGGCGGTTCAGCCGCTGGGCACAGAGTGGGTGGAGCTGGGATCCGCCCAAGGCCGCGTTCTCAGCCAAACTTTGTATAGCCCCCAAGATTTTCCGGCCCGGCCCACCTCCAGCATGGATGGCTATGCCGTGCGCCATGAAGATGTGCAAGCGGGGATCCCTTGTGAGCTACAGGTGATCGAGACTCTCCCCGCCGGGAAGGCACCCACCCGAGATCTCCAGCCCGGACAAGCGGTGCGTCTCTACACCGGCTCTATCTTGCCCGGCGGTGCGGACACCGTGGTGATGCAGGAAGACACGCAGCAACCTTCGCCGGGAACCGTCCGCCTCTTGCAGCGTCCGCAACGGGGCCAATTTGTCCGGCCCCAAGGAGACTTTGCCCGGCAGGGGGATCCCGTTCTGTTGACAGGGCAGGCTTTGGGTGGAGCGGAGCTGGCCGTTTTGGCTGCCATCCGACAGGCGATGGTGCCGGTGTTTCGTCAGCCTCGGGTGGCCCTGTTCTCGACAGGGGATGAGTTGGTGCCCATCCAGCAGGTGCCGGAGCCGGGGCAGGTTGTGGATTCCAACCAGTACGGCTTAGCGGCTCTGGTCAAGGCAGCGGGTGGGATCCCGATCCAGTTAGGCATCGTGCCGGATCGGCCCCAGGTGTTGCGGCAGGTCGTCCAGCAGGCCCTGGCCTCTGCCGATGGGGTGATCTCTTCTGGAGGGGTATCGGTGGGGGATTTTGACCTGGTGGAAAAGGTGCTGGAGGAGTTGGGAGGCGAGATTTTCATCCGCAGTGTGGCCATCAAGCCGGGCAAACCCCTGACGGTGGCTCGTTTTCCCAATCCCCACGGCCCCCCCAAGCTCTACTTTGGCCTGCCGGGCAACCCTGCCTCTGCCCTGGTGACCTTCTGGCGCTTTTTGCACCCGGCTCTGCGAAAAATGGGCGGATCCCTGCCCCCCTACTGGCAGATCCTCTCCGCCTTCAGCCCGGTGGATCTGCATGCCGACGGTCAGCGGGAACACTACCTCTGGGGACGGCTGCAGGTCAAGCCCGAAGGGATCCAATTTCAGCCCGCCGCCAACCTCAATTCCGGCAATCTCATCAGTCTGGCCAGCTGCAATGCCTTGGCTGTGCTGCCAGTAGGGACAACCCAGATCCCTGCTGGTTCGCCCGTTCAGGTGCTGCAACTGCCCTGAAGATCCCTAGCCCTTCTTTCGCTGCTGCCGGAATAACCGTCATAGTCGTTTCAGTTTAGGATGAGATACCCGAGTTACTGGTCGCGCCAGCGGGACGGAGTCCTTGAAAAGCCTTCTGGCCCAGTGCATTCAATGTTTTAGGGTTTTAGGCATAGGTGCAGTATCCTGGCTTGGATCGAAATGACCATAATTTGCGTTAGAACTGTACTACGGTGGGCTATCATAGAGCCGAGACTGTCCTTTGAGGTTGAGTTCCCTCAGGACTCTGTTCCACCAACGCGAACAGCGATCTTCAACCATGCCCACTCCCGCTAACTCTCCTCCTCTTCAAAGCGACGAGGTTCTCAACCCTGAGGACTCCGTTCCGGCGGCGGCCCGTGAGCCTTTTTTGGGGCTGTTGCGAGACCTGGCGCGGGCCTACCAAGCCTTTGAAAATTATGCCGGGGTTCATATTCGGCAAATGGGGCTGACCGCCCCCCAATTTGATGTGTTGGTGACCCTCGGCAATACCCCTGGGATGACCATGAATGTCCTGGCCCAAAAAACGCTGGTGACCAAAGGGACACTGACCGGCATTGTGGATCGCCTGGAACAAAAAGGGCTGGTGCGCCGGGAAGTGCCCCCGGAAAACCGACGCTGCTTTAAGGTCGTGCTGACAGAGGCGGGGGAAAAACTGTTTGAGGAAATTTTCCCGGCCCACATCGCCTACTTGAAAGAGCGTTTCCAAAAGCTGGATCCCTCGGAAATGGCGCAGATCCAGGCTTGCCTTAAAAAACTGCAGGCTATTTTCTAGCGCTTTCAGATTCCCCTCTCCGATCCGGCTGATCAGCGACCCCCAAGCCGCAGTGCCGGAAGCAACCTCTAGCCCGGTTCAAACGGCTGCCCCAGAGCTGCCGGCGGAGTGGCCTTCACCGCCTGCTGGATCCAGCGCCGCAGCCGAGGTGGGATCCCGCGCAAGCCGTACTCCCACCATTCCCCAGAAGTGAGCACCAACACCAAAATCATCAACACAAAGGGAGCCACCGTAAAAACTTGGGTGGGCACGGCGCGGATGGTAGTCTGGGCAACTCCGGCAAAGGACTGCAAAATGCCGAACAGGTAGGCCCCCAGGGCTACCCGCAAGGGGTTCCAGCCGCCGAAGATGACGATGGCCAAAGCAATCCAGCCATACCCTGCTGTATGTCGGTGGCTCCAGCCGGCCTTGAAATCCAGAGAAAAAGCAGCTCCCGCCAAGCCCAATAGGGATCCCCCCACAAGGGTATAGACATAGCGCCAGAAAATGACATCGGTGCCCCGGGCAAAGGCTGCTGCCGGCTGTTCTCCCATGGCCCGCAACATCAGGCCAGGCCGAGTGCGATAAAAAAAGAACCAAGTTCCCCCGATGAGCGCGTAGCTGGCGTACAGCAACAGATCCCCTCGGAACAGGAGCGGCCCCAGCAGTGGCACCTCTCTCAAGAAGGGGATCGGCAGGCTGGGCACCGTTGGCCCTGGGATCCGCACGAACGGATTGCCCAAAAAGGAAGACAAATCCGCCCCCAACAGGGCCAAGACAAAACCAATGGCAATTTGGGATCCCTTCAGGGTCAGCGAGCCGAAGGCCACAATCCCAGCAAACAGCACTCCCACCGCGGCGGCAGCCAAAAAGCCCAACGCCAGACTTCCCGTCAGCTTGGCCACGGCGAACCCAACCATGGCGGCCAGCATGATCGTCCCCTCTGCGGAGAGATTGATCACCCCCGCCCGCTCGGTAATGGTTTCCCCTATGCAGGCAAAGACCAACGGTGTGGCGGTGGCAATGGCAGTAGAGAGAATGGCGACCAGTTGAGCAGCGTTCATGATGGGCCTGTCGAGAACTCGGGTTGGGTTGATGCATTTGCAGTTGCTGCGCGAATGCGCCTGTTGATCTGGGCATCGCCTCAGCCCAACACCCAGAGCATGAAAGCCACCCCCAAGGTGACGGCGCCGAACAGAGCATAGCTGATCTGGCGCAGCGGCCTCAGTTGCATAGCATGGAGAGCTTTGAGCCAGTCTAACCCCAAGGATTCCACGAAGCGATCCAACACCGCTTGCATCGGATAGGCATAAACCGATCCCTGCTCTTTAAAGTTCACCAGCACGACCAGCAGCGTGGCGTAGCCCCAGAGGCCGCCCCAGAGCACAGCGCTCAACCCGATTAAAATTGGCTCGAGCATTGACCTTCCCTATGAGTGTGCCCACCGTTCGCGATGGCAGGACGGAGTTCTTCGAGCTTGGGGAGCTTCAGATCTCATTATTCCGGTTCTTTTCCCGTTGAGGCTGCCCTCCCTCAGGCAGTAGCCTAGAAGGGGTCCAAGCTCGCTTTTAGAGGTAAAGGGATTGGTTTTGCCGGTTCTCTTCTGCCCGTCCAGGCCAGGAGATGACAGACTTAGACTTGGAGTACCCGCTCGGAGTTATCTCGTCAAATCCCCATGAGTTCTCGCTACCTGCTGCCCCCCGCTGAACCCAAGTCTGTCGGTACTGCCTATATCCTCTGGGCGTTGGGCATATTCGGGATCTGTGGCGTCCATCGCCTCTACCTGGGCAAGACCGGCACAGGCGTTCTCTGGCTGTTCACCTTTGGCCTGTTGGGCATTGGGCAGTTGATCGACCTGTTTTTGATCCCAGGCATGGTGGAAAATCACAACCTCAAACTGGCAGTTCTACAGGGATCCCGACCCTCCCCATCCCCAGCTTCCTCAAAAACCACCTCAGCGCCTCCTCAGCCCCTCAAAGGTCAAGCTCTGATGCGGGAGATCCTGCGGCTAGCCCAACAGCGGCAAGGGATCCTCACCCTTGCGGAGATAGCTATCGACTTACCTGCCGACTTTGACGAAATTGAAAAGGCGCTGCAAGAGCTGAGCCGGCGGAGCATGGCTTTCCCCGAAAACAACCCGGTCACTGGAGCGGTAGAATACCACTTCCCTCACCTGCTGCACCGCTCCCCCGACCAACGTTCGCTCTAGATGCCCTCCTGCAGACCTCTACTGGGATCCCAGGATCCCTCGGCGCTTGGCTGCCCGAACCGCCCGGCGAAAGGTCAGCAGACCCAGGCCGAAGTAGAAAATGCCGCTGGTCAGAGCCATGATCAGCCGCACGGGATCCAGCCCTACCTCCCGCACCATTACGTCGCGTAACAGCCCCGCCCCCGCTGTCATGGGTAGCATCTGCTCCAGCCCCTTCAGGGATCCCGGCCATTCTTCCGTGGGAGCAGCCAACAGGAAAAGCAGGCCGAATTGGCTGATGATCAAAAGCTGCTGAATTCGCTTCCAAATTAGAGCAGCGGATCCCAGCAAAAACGAAAAACCGTAGGCCCCCAGCACCACGCTCACCAAAGGCAACACCAGAGCAGGGGGAAACCGCAACCGGCTGCCCGTCAGCAATAAGATGACGCCCAGAATGACGACGACAATGGAAAAGCGCAACACCAAGCTGGCACAAGCCCGTGCCAAGAAGAGAGTGGCTGCCGAAAATGGCGAGAGCAACACCTGCTCCAAGGTGCCTGTCTGGGCTTCCACCTGCAGGTTGAGGGCGATGTCGTTCACCACAAAAATGACCAGCGTCCAGAGCACATAGCCGATCACCACCGCATCCAACCGTTCGCCAAATTGGGAGGCAGGCCCTGCCACATATTGGGCGCCGGCAAAGAGGGCATAGAAGAAGAACGTGGTGATCAGGATCCCGCCCAGGGCCTCCGCCGGATAGCGAATGTACTGGATCCAGGCCCGCTTCAGTTCAGCCCAAAACAGGTGTATCACCGGCATCATCCTTGCCCCTCTCCCCTTTTCAACAACTCGAGGAAAATATGGGTGAGATCGGCTTCCTCTCGTTTGAGGCTGAGCAAGGGCAAAGGCTTCAAGATCTCCAGCACCTGATAGAGCATCTCTGGCGGGCCGCTGAACCGCACCCGATGGGATCCGAGAATCTCCACCCCTTGGCGGGCCAGTTGTTCAAACCTCCAGGGATCCAGCCCCTGTTCCAGCTCGATCCGGTAAGTACCGACGGCGCCGGCAAAGTGCCGGATCAACTCTCCCGTGGGGGCTTGGGCGATGATCACCCCTTGTCGAATAACGGCTACCTGATCCGAGAGCGCTTCCGCAATATCCAGTTGATGGGTGGTGAGCAAGATGGCTCGACCCGAAGCGGCAATTTGGCGGATCAGGGATTTCACCGCTTGCGCCGATTCCACATCCAACCCCAGGGTGGGCTCATCCAGCAGCAACAGGGCCGGTTGATGCAGGAGGGCGACGGCAATGGCCACCTTCTGCTGCATGCCCCGCGAAAGGGTTTGCACGGCCACATCTTGTTTCTCCTGCAGGCCAAAGGTCTCCAGGAGCTCTAGCCCCCGTTGCCGGGCGGTTCTGGGGGGTAGCCCCCGCAGCACGCCAAAGTACTCCAAGTTCTGGAGGGGGGTCAGCCGCCAGTAGAGGTTGCGGTTGCCTTCCAGCACTGCCCCCACCTGGGCCAGGGCCCCCGGATCGGTATGGGGATCCCGTCCGAGAACGCACACTGTGCCCGCGTCGGGTTGGATCAGGCCGGCAATCATCTTAATGGTGGTGGTCTTGCCGGCCCCGTTGGGCCCCAAAAAAGCCAGGATCTCCCCTGCTGCCAGCGTCAGGGAGACATCCACCACCGCCCGCACCTCCCTGCCTCCTTGCCGGTAGGTTTTTTGGAGGTGGTGAGCTTCTAGAACTTTCATGACGCGAACCCGATGCAAACGCGAAGCCGATGCAAAAAGGAGCGCTGAAGAGAGGAGGGCCGGCCATTCCACTCTCTCACACCAGAGCATGGGCCCGCCTCGAGAGGGATCCGGCAAGATCTAGGGGGTCATTGGGATCCCAGCCTCCATCCGGCTCAGGGCCAGGCTCATCTTGTCCAGCCACTGCAAAAGGTTCTCCAGTTGCTGCGCCGCCGGTACCATCCCCAGACCCCGCACCGTCACCTTGCCCGGTTGGTAGACAAAGCGAGGCTGCAGGTGAGTGGGCAGAGCCTCTTTCAGGCGATTCCAAGCCGGCTCCTCCATGGGGGTTTCCAAAAGGACATGCTCCTTGGCTGGCCTAATGCGGGAAAAGCCCAGCGTGCGGGCCAGGATCTTCAGCTCCATCACCCGCAGCAGCTCCTGGGTAGGCTTGGGCAGGGGGCCAAAGCGGTCTTGCCATTCCTGGGCAATTTGCAACAGCTCGACCCGAGAGCCGGCAGCGGCCAGTTGTCGATAAGCCTGCATCTTTTGATTTTCGTCGGGGATATAGCTTTGCGGGATCATGGCGGTTACATTGAGGTCAATTTGTGTGTCCTCCACCTGTGGGATCTCCTGGCCGCGAATTTCTCGAATGGCTTCTTGCAGCATTTCCAGGTAAAGATCGAAGCCCACCGCATTGACTTGCCCGGATTGTTCCGTTCCCAGCAGGTTGCCAATGCCACGAATTTCCATATCCCGCATTGCCAACTGATAGCCGGATCCCAGTTGGGTAAATTCCTGAATGGCCTGTAGGCGTTTGCGGGCCTCCTCGGTGAGGATCCCGTCTTCTCGGTAAAACAGCCAAGCATGGGCTTGGATCCCAGCCCGGCCCACCCGCCCCCGCAGCTGGTATAGCTGAGCCAATCCAAACTCCTGAGCATTTTCAATCAAAATGGTGTTGACGCGGGGAATATCCAAACCGGATTCGATAATCGTCGTGCAGACCAGGATATCGATTTCCCCATTGTTAAAAGCCAGCATCGTTGCCTCTAGCTCCCCTTCCGGCATCTGCCCGTGGGCAATGGCAATGCGAGCACCGGGCACCCACTCCCGCAATTTGGCACTGGTTTCTTCGATGCCTTCAATGCGGTTGACGACATAGAAGACTTGACCGCCGCGATCCAACTCTTGGCGGATAGCCGTGCGGATGACTTCGGGGTTGTAGGGAGAAAGGTGAGTTTTGATAGGCCGGCGGGAAGGAGGCGGAGTTTGGATCAAGCTCATTTCCCGCAAACCCGACAAGGCCATATACAGAGTGCGGGGAATAGGGGTGGCGGTGAGGGTGAGTACATCCACCTGGGTTTTGAGAAGTTTGATTTTCTCTTTTTGGTTGACGCCAAAGCGCTGCTCTTCGTCAATAACCAAAAGGCCTAAATCCCGAAATTGCACATCCTTGCCCAAAAGCTGGTGGGTGCCCACCACAACATCCAGTTCGCCACTCTTGAGACGGGATAGGATTTCTTTTTTCTCCTCCGAGGTGCGGAAGCGGTTGAGCAAGCCCACTTGAATAGGATAGGGAGCAAAGCGCTCTTTGAGGGTGTGGTAGTGCTGCTGGGTAAGAATGGTGGTTGGCGCCAGGAGAGCTACTTGCTTGCCGGCGGTTACGGCTTTGAAAATGGCACGGATTGCCACCTCTGTTTTGCCAAAGCCCACGTCCCCACACAGCAGCCGATCCATAGGGCGTGGAGATTCCATATCCCGCTTGATCTCCTGGACAGCTCGGAGTTGATCCGGCGTCAGGGGATAGGGGAAAGAATCTTCCAGCTCCTGTTGCCAAGGAGAATCGGGCGGGAAGGCATAGCCCTCCTGTTCGGCGCGTTTGGCATAGAGCTGCAGCAGGTCAAAGGCCACTTTTCGCAGGCTCTTTTTCACCTTCTGTTTGGTCTTTTCCCAGGTGCTGCCGGACATCTTGTGCAGGGCAGGTGGTCCATCCCCGCTGGCGCGGTAGCGGGAAAGGGAGTTGACCTGGTCGGCAGCCACCCGCAACAGGCCATCGCTGTATTGAATAACCAGGTACTCGCGGGTTTCGCCCCCAATGGTGAGGCTTTCTAAGCGCAGAAACTGGCCAATGCCATGGGCCTTGTGAACGACAAAATCCCCTGGCTTGAGCAGGTTGGGATCCACCTGGCGGGAGCTGGCTTGGCGGCGCTTGCGCACATAGGTCGGGGTGGCCAGGCTGTGTTGGCCGAAAAACTCGCGGTCGGTGAGCACCACCCATCCCAGCGTGGGCAGGAGAAACCCCTCCAGATCGGCCAAGCCGGAGTACTTCAGGGCCACCGGGGTGTAAGACTGTAGCTGCCGCTCGATGGCCGGGAAGTCTTTGGGGTTGGGCACATACTGGGCGGGGCAGTCGTGTTCCTGCAGCAGAGCCACGGTGCGGGAGGGCTGAGCAGAGAGGATCCACACCTGCAACTGCTGCTTGCGGTACTCGCGCAGGGCTTTGGCCAGGGATCCAAACTGGTGGGGGATGGCGGGAACGGCCCGGCTTTTCAGGTCGATGGCGGCGGATTCTCCCGGAGTGAGAGCGGCGTGGAGCGCTATGGCACGGGCCAACAGGCGGGGGAAGGGATCCCAGTCGGGAGCATGGAGATCGAAGGGGCGGTGAAAGGGCTGCAGAGCCGGCTCCGCAACCTGGGCCTGTTTCCACTGTTCTTGGGCGTGGTAGAGCCACTGCTGGCTGTGGGCCTGGCACTGCTCTGGCTCGTCGATCAGGATGAGGGTGGTGGGATCCAGATAGCTGAGCAGATTGGCGGGAGGGGTGTAGAGCAGGCCGAGAAAACGGCGCAAGCCCTCCGGGGGGGTGGGCGACTGCTCCAACTGCTGCCGTAGGCCCTGGGAGAGCTGATCGGCTTTTTCCTGCAGAGCCGGCCAGAGGATAGGCCCATAGCCGGTGGGAGTAAGCCAAACGTGGGGGATCCCATCTTGGGAGCGCTGGCTCACCGGGTCAAACTCCCGCAGCCTCTCCAGCTCGTTGCCGAACCACTCCAGCCGCACCGGCCATTCGCAGGCCACCGGGAAAACGTCGAGAATATCGCCCCGTCGGCTCCACTGCCCCTCACTTTCCACCAAATTCACCCGCCGGTAGCCCAGACGGGTCAACTGCTGCCCCAGTTGCTGGGGAGACATCTCCAGGCCAGGTTCCAGCTTGAGACAAAAGGCCCGAAACACCTCTGGGGGGGGAAGGTGGGGTTGGAGGGCCCGCTCTGTCGCCACAATGGCCATGCCCTTCTTCCCCTGGAGGCAATCGGCCAGCACCTGAAACTGGCCCCACACCAGCTCCGGTTCCAGGTCAAAAGGTTCGTAAGGGGAAGCCTCTGAAGTAGGGTAGAGCTGCACGCTCTCCCAGCCCATGCCTTCCAGTTGCGCTGTCCAGCGGCCTGCCTCCTCCAAGGTGGCGGTGACCAC
This sequence comes from Thermostichus sp. MS-CIW-25, assembly GCF_054060015.1. NCBI lineage: Bacteria > Bacillati > Cyanobacteriota > Cyanophyceae > Thermostichales > Thermostichaceae > Thermostichus > Thermostichus sp. MS-CIW-25. Next base: position 19,279 of record NZ_JBSSCS010000025.1, on the reverse strand, counting down.
CAGCAGGGATCTTCCCTCCTGCTGGGCCAAAGCCGAGGCGATCAACCCCTTCGGGATCCGCCCTGCCCCCTGCAGATCTGCCTGTCGCCGTGATCTCAACCGGGCGGCCAACTCTTGCATCAAGCCAGATTGGGCCAGAAAGCGCACCAGCGGGATAAACGACATCTTCCACCCCACACTGCAAACTGCGATCCCAACAAGCAGGGATCCCAATTCTGGCAGGCTCCGGGGACAATCAGCAGCTGTCTGCTGGCGCTGTAGACGGGAAGTCGCCCCTTGCTGGGAATTGCTCCTCGATCTATTGGGACAACAGTTTTGTTGTTTAAAGACGAAGAAAACCAGAACCCTATGTCAATGGCCTGCCAGTTTTTGGCCGCTAGGTTCACAGAGGGCTTTTTGCTTTGTAGTCCAAATTACAAAAAAAGGTCTATATCTCACAGAATCCTAAAATTAACCTTTAGAGTCGGACGGCTTGTCGATTGTCTTAGCCAAGATTCGATGTTAGAAGGAACCACAAAGCGCGGCTTTCCCGGCCTCATCTGATGTCTGCCAGTCAGCAAGATGTTTTTCATGCAAGAGATGTAGCTGTATCAATTGCAGCAGATGTTGTCGGAAAAAGCTGCATGAATCAATCCACCTAAACTTGGTACAAATTATGTTTCTAGACACCGTCGCGCTTTCTCGGCTACAATTTGCCCTCACGGCCATTTTTCACATGTTGTGGCCGGTTTTAACAACGGGGATGGCCATTTACCTTGTTGTTATTGAGGGGCTTTGGCTAAAAACCCGCAACCTAGATTACTATCGTCACGCTCGTTTCTGGTCAAAACTCTATGTGTTGAACTTTGGCATTGGCGTGGCCTCAGGCTTGCCAATGGCCTTTCAATTTGGCATGAACTGGGCACCCTTTTCCGAAGCGGTGGGAGATTTTTTTGGAACCATCCTGGGCTTTGAGGGCACGATGGCCTTTATGCTGGAGGCCAGCTTTCTGGGGATCATGCTGTTCGGCTGGGAGCGCGTCCCGCCGGTGATTCACTGGATCTCGACGATCCTGGTGGCTTTTGGCGCCAACCTCTCCACCTTTTGGATCCTGACGGCCAACTCTTGGCTGCAGACGCCGGCAGGTGGCGTGTTCGTCGATGGGAAATTTGTGGTGCGGGACTACCTGCAAGCTATTGTCAACCCCTTCATGGTCAACAGCTTTCTGCACATGTTTTTTGCCACCTTGGAAACCTCTTTGTTTGTTATCGGTGGCATCAGTGCCTGGTACATTCTCAAGCGGCGGCACAGCGAGTTCTTCTCCCGCTCCCTCAAAGTGGTCTTGGCAATGACCCTGGTGGTCGCCCCTTTGCAGGTGTTCGTCGGCCATCTGAGCGCGGAGCAAGTCTATCGCTATCAGCCGGCCAAGCTGGCGGCCATGGAGGCCCAGTGGGAGACGATCCCTGCCGGCGAGCGGGCAGACTGGAGCCTGTTGGCTGTGCCCAACGACCGCGAAGAGCGCAACGAGTGGGAGGTGAAGATCCCTGGCGCGCTGGGCTATCTGCTGGAGTTCAAACCCAGGCTGGATCGACCCATTCAAGGGCTCAAAAGCTGGGATCCCCAAAATCGTCCCCACATGGTTGGCCTCATCTACTACTCCTTTAGGACAATGGTGGCCATTGGCCTCCTCCTAGCCGGGCTTGTCGGAGTTACCCTTGTGCAATGGCTGAGGGGCAAGCTCTCAGTGGAGGCCCTTTCTCAGCAAAAGTGGCTGATGAGAGCTTGGATCTTCGCAGCACCCCTAGGATACATCGCCGTTGAAACCGGTTGGATCGTCCGCTGTGTGGGTCGGCAGCCCTGGATTGTGTATGGACAACTGCGCACGGTGGAATCGGTTTCGCCCCTGCCGGCAGGAGAAGTGCTGTTTTCTCTGGTTGGCCTGACCGCGTTGTACACTGTGTTCTTCGTTGCCGCTCTCTACTTTGGCAGCCGCATCATCCGCGAAGGGCCAAACCTGGAGTTGCCCGCCCCTGTCCCGGCAACGCAGCCGGTGATCGTGGTCGAGCCTGCCCGCCACGAGCCAGATCGCCGTCCTGCAGAAGCTCGGTAGCAGCAGTTTGGTAGCCATCTAACTGGTGACTCCAAGTAGCAACAGGGCAACGTAGCAGGCCCATTCCCCACAGCAGTGAAACCCTTCGCTACGTCAACTCCCAACTTCCCTTCCCTAGAGGGAGAGGGACTGGGGATCGCCATCGGGAACTGTCTCGCACTGGTCAGAAATACTCAAAGCAGAGGGAACAGCGATGGAATCTTTTGAGCCTTTACAGCGGTTTCTGCCCCAGGTTTGGTTTTTTATCCTGGGCCTATTCCTATTTCTCTACGTTCTGCTGGACGGGTTTGATCTGGGAGTTGGTATCCTCTCCCTGACGGCCTCCAGCGAGACGCGGCGCAGCATCCTCATGACCAGCTTGGGCAATGTTTGGGATGCCAACGAGACGTGGCTGGTGTTGATGGGGGGATCCCTATTTGGATCTTTTCCTCTCGCCTACGCCACCATTCTCAATGCCCTCTACATACCCTTGGTGATCATGGTGGTGGGCCTGATCTTGCGGGCCGTTTCCTTCGAGTTTCGGGAAAACGCCGACAACAAGTTGGTGTGGAACCTGGCCTTTGGAGTGGGCAGCTTTTTGGCAGCCTTGGGCCAGGGATTTGCCTTGGGCAGCGTCTTCGAAGGGATCCGCGTGGACGAAGCCGGCCACTTTGCCGGCAGCCCCTGGGATTGGCTGACCTGGCGCTCCCTGCTGGTAGCTCTTACCCTCATCCAGGGGTATGTCTTGATCGGCTCGGCCTACTTGATTGTGAAAACCACCGGGGAACTCCAAAAAACCTACTACAGGACGGCAACCATCGCCACCTGGACAACTTTACTGGGGGCAGTGTTTATCACCATCAGCACTCCTATCATGTCCGAGCAGGCGCGTGCTCAGCTTTTCTCGCCCCCTCTTTTCTACATCTTTGCTGCCATCCCAGTTCTGGGACTTTTGTTGGTGGCGTTGTTGCTGCGCAGCCTGCGCCGGCGGGAAGAAAATAGCGTTTTGGTTTACACTTTTTTGATCTTTGCGCTTTCTTTTATCGGCTTGGGGTTCATGGTCTTCCCCAACATCATCCCCCCCAGCGTCACCATCTACGAAGCGGCAGCCTCCCCCAGCTCGCTGGTGTTTATGCTCACCTTTATTGGCTTCCTGATCCCGGTTATCTTGTCCTACAACATCTACAACTACGTGGTGTTCCGGGGCAAGATCGTGGTGCAGGAAGTGGCGGCGGAAGAGGCCAAAGTTCCAGAGGCAGTTTAAGCTGGCCTGAGGATGCAGCAATAACCCCGCCCGGTGATGGGCGGGGCAATTTTTTAGGTGCAATCGAACGTCTACAGAGAAAGGCTCTCACTCTCTCTTGAGCCATTGCCGGATCTGCTCGGCAGCTACATCGCGACCTCCCAACCCAAAAGCCAACGCCACCGCCACGGCAATCGCCCCCAGAACCAGACCAAAAGCCAACACCACAATGTCGGTGGCCACGCCCATCTGCTGCAGGGCCATGGCGCCAACAAAAACCAAGATAGCCACCCGCGCCGCCTGGGCCAGTACCCCTGAGGAAGGGCTACCCAAGCTCTTGATCATAGAGTGGGCCAAATTGGCCAAATAAAGACCGATCCCAAACACCAGGGCGCCGATGAGCACCCGACCGGAAATCAGCAACAGCCCCTGCACAATGTCGGTTAGGGCGGCAAACTGCAGCAACTCCACTGCCGGCACCGCCCCAAACAAGACCACGCCTACCCAGACCACCAAGCCGGCGATCTCGGAGGGAGTGCGACGTTTGGCAGCGGGATCCCCTTCAGGCTCAGGAGCAGCGGCCAGGGGCAAGCCCAGCCCCGCGACCAGACGGTCAAAACCCACCGCCTGCAGCAACTGGGTTACCAAGCTGGCCAAAAATTGCCCCAGCAAGTAAAAGACGGCCAGGATCAAAGCGGATCCCGCGATCAAGGGAATGGCCCGCAACACCTGCTCCAGCATCGCCACCGCCGGATCGGAGATGGCCCGAATTTCCAAGGCATTCAGCGCCGCAATCACCGCCGGGATCAACACCAAGACATACACCACCGTCCCGACGATCTGGGCCAACTGGGGAACGCCAAAGCGTGCCCCCAACCGATTTGCCCCTGCTGCCACCAACAAATTGGAGACGATCCCACGCACGATGCGGGCCAAAAACCAGCCCACCACACCGATGATCAGCGCCCCCAAAATCCGCGGCACCATCGACAGCAACTGATCCAGCAGGTTTTGCACCGGCTGCAGCGGCCCCTGCAGGTTCAGGGTATCCAGGATGATCGGCAAAAAGAACAGCAGAATCAGCCAGTAAAGGGCATTGCCCAAAGTTTCATTCAGCAGGAAAGGGGTGACCTCTGTACCTCCCTCTTGGCCGGTTGGGGTTCCTTCTGCACCTGCCTCACCGGCAGTGCTTTCCTGTTGCAGAGGCCGGGCCAACTGCTCATCGAGGTTGAAACGCCGCAGCCCCTGGATGACCGCCAGCCGAGCAACAGTGGCCACCACCCAGCCCACAGCCAGCAGCACCAGCGCCCCACCCACCCGTGGCAGATAAACGAAGATTTCCCCCAAAAACCTGTTGAGCGGATCGGAGACAGCTTGAAGCTGCAGGGCATTCAGTACCGCCACCAACACAAAAGCAAGAATCACCCAGTAGACGGCAGCGGCCACCCAGCGCTCCGTTTGGGGCAGCTTCTCGCCGGGCTTTTGGCCCAAAACCCAAGCAGCCAAGCGATTGTCCAGTTGCGTCCTTTTGAGCAGTCCTCTAACGCCGAAGGCTACTGCCGTGGCCACTATCCAACCCAGAATTAAGATGGCAATCGCCGCAAGGAGATTGGGCATAAAATCGATAAGCCTAGACCAAAGACTGACGACAAAAGAGATGGCCTCATCTCCAATGGTGTTTCCAGAGGTGTCCATAATGATCCTCACAGCTTGAAAATGCTCAGGATGGACAGATAACAAGTGTAGGTTAACCTGAAGTGTTTTTTCAGGCAAGTTGGCCAAAGGGGGAATATGATATGAGAAATATATATTGAGGCAGAAATGTCGGATCTCGAAATAAAACTTCACATTCTATTAACCCAAGGGCTCCAGCCATCAGTCAAAGCTCCGATGGGCCATCGAACGGCAAGGATCGAATTCAAGTTGTTGATACCGCAGATTATAGCTTTTCCCCACCGAGCAGGAGCTTTGTAGATTAAGTCAGGATCTCTGTTGTGCGATGGATGCGGCTGCATTGGCTAGAGTCAGTGTTGCTGGGAGGAACTGTAGCGGGCAGTTTGCATCCACAGAATGAGAGCATTTTGATGACCTATATAAAGAATCAAACGGGCAATCGACACTCGGTCAATGGGTTGGATCCCCTGTAGCCTTGATATGCTTAGCCTATTGGCTTGCTCACTGTCTGGCCTAAGGTGTATCCCGAAATACGTTTGCAGTTCTTCAATTTACAATTGACGCTTTTCTAAATCGGTTTCTTCCAATACACCAGCGCATCTTCTCCGTTGTAATACCCCTTGCGACGTCCCAGCCGTTGAAACCCTGCCGATTCGTACAGGCGGATTGCCGCTTGATTGGAAGCCTTTACCTCCAGAGTGGCCCAGCGGCAGCCTGCTGCTCTCGCTTGGTTCAGCAGTTCTTCCAGAATCCGCCGGCCCAAGCCCTGTTGCCGGTGCTCGGGATCCACCGCCAAGGAGATGATATGCGCTTCTTCTTCAATGCGCCAGAGAATGCCGAAGCCCACCAGCTCTTTTGTCGTCTGCGTCGGCGAAGTGGGGTTTGGAGAGGGAAGGGGAAACTCGGCTCGGCCCGAGCCACACGAAGCGCCAACGGCAGCGGGTTCCGCCACTACCCCAATCACCGTGCTTGTGGGTCGTTCCAGCTCCGCTCGATATCCCTGTTCTCCCCAGTATCCCCCATAGCACCGCCGATCCAGCTCCAGCAGTTGGGGCAGGGCAGTGATGTCCAACAGCTGCAGCCGATAACTCGTACCGCTCATGGTGGCCTAGTCCCGCAATTCGCAGAATTCCGCCAACAACAACTGCCCCAAGGGATCGTCATCGGGAGCCGCGTAGGGCAAGGCTCTGCGGCTGATGCTCAAGATGTTGCCCCCCGATTGGGGATGGTGCTCCGCACCGCTTTCGCGAACAGGCTTGAGTTCGTAGTCGATCCCTTCGGTGAAGCCGGCTTCCTGTAGGTAGTCTTGGGCGGCTTTGAGGATCCCTTCTCGCAGTTGCGCTTTGACCGCAGGGGCCATGAGGTGGCGAACAAACCACTGGGCGCTGGCGGGATCCACCCCGGCGAGGTATCGAAGGGCAGGGGTCAACACGGCGGGGCGCTCTTGGGGGGAGAGGCGGTTGACCTGCTGGGCTACCGCGGGCACATCCCGCCGTTGCATGGCCTGGATCAGGGCTTGAATGTCTGGGGAGAAGGAGGGATCCGACACTTGGCTCATGGCTGGGGGTACCAGAGGGATTCGAGGGTGCGGACAAGGGCTGCTGCTTCGAAAGGAGAGGGAGCAGTCGGCAGACAGACGGTTACATGGCCCAGTTTTCGCCCTGGGCGGGCAGGGGTTTTGTGGTACCAATGCACCGTGGCATTGGGGAGCTGGGCCAGGCACTGCCGCTTTTCTGGGTAATCGCCGGTGGAATGCTCATAGCCCAAGAGATTCACCATCACTGCCCCCCCACACTTGAGGGAGGGATCCCCCAAGGGCAGGCCGAGGATGGCCCGCAGGTGTTGCTCGAATTGTGAGGTGTGGCAGGCTTCCAGGGTGTAGTGGCCGGAATTGTGGACCCGCGGCGAGATTTCGTTGATCCAGATCCCGGCCTTGGGGTGGGGCGGCGGCACCCAGAACAGCTCAATGCCAAACACGCCAACTGCACCCAATTTTTCCATCAGATCGGCTGCCAAGCGCCGGATCTCGGCCTCGGTGGTTGGGGGGATGCGGGCAGGCACCAGGACATGGCGGCAGATTTGCTCAATCTGCACAGTTTCCACCACCGGATAAACCCGGATCTCTCCCTTCAGCCCCCGCGCTACCATCACCGCCAGCTCCCGCTCGAACGGGATCCATTCCTCCAGCAATAGCGGGATCCCCTCAGATTGGCTAAGGGCCTGCTGCAAAGCCGCTCGCTCGTGCAAGATGCGGGTGCCCTGCCCATCGTAGCCCTGCCGCCGTCGCTTGAGCACCACCGGAAAGCCCAGTCCAGCCAGGTCTGCCGAATCCAACACCGCCTCCAGCGGAAAAAAAGTCGGCACCGGCAACCCCAACCGCGCCAGGAACTGCCGTTGGTGCAACTTGTCCAGCAGCGGCTCTAGCGTGCTGAGGCTGGGACGAAAGCGGGATCCCTCCGGATCCAGTTTTTTCAGCTCCGGCAGAGGGATAAACTCGTTTTCAAAAGTAACCACCGGGCAGCGCTCCAACAACTGGGCCGTGGCCTGGCTGTCGGCTGTGGATCCCCAAACCACCCCATCGGCCACTGCCACCGCCGGATCGGTGGGAGCAGCAGCCTGCACCACCAGCGGGATCCCCATCTGGCGAGCTGCCAAGGCCAACATCTGCGCCAACTGCCCGCCGCCAATCACCCCCACAGGTTGGGATCTCTGGTCTTTTGAGGATACCTGGGTTTCCACAGCCGTACCGTTATACTGGGTGGTGGGCCGCTGTCCATTGCTTCTTGGATCCAGAACCCCATTATGGGACCCCTTGCCCTCCAGCGCTAGGAGAAAAACGGTGGAACCCTCTCAACCCTCTGAGCTGAGAGCTCTAATCAACCGGGCTTTGGCGGACAAAGTCTTGACTCGCGCCGAGCAACAGCAGATTCTCAGTGCCGTCATGGCCGATCAAGAAATTTCCCCAGAAGAGCACGACTCTAGTCAATAACAAGCTCAACTATACTGAAAATAATGTATAATATGTTCAGTACGGATTACTACCAGTTGATCTTTCTGTTTACTTTCGAGTCTGCCAACATGGTAGCCAAAGCAAAGCAGAAAATTGGTAGTAAGACGACACGGAAACTGCGCTTTGGGTATTCTACTCAAAGCTTTGCGGGATACCGCCATTCTGGTTGGAAACAAACAGAATGCTATCGCTGCATAGTTGAACAGTGATGTTCAGCAGTGTTCAGCGTAAATGTATCAGCACGAACTGCTGGAATCGATTGTGGAGCGCCTAAACAGTGGCGAGATCCGCGCCGTCGATTAAACCCTGTCTTCAGGTTGAGATTGCCCTCAAGACTTTGGAGAACTAGACTCCAGTCTGTCCTCGAACGCCGGGTATTCTGCTTGTATCCTTGGGCTCATCCCGTCGGGTGGATCGCCTAGAATAATCCACAACCCACCTCTTTCTGCTGCCATGAGTTCTCACTCTTCAGATTGGTTCACGCGGGCTCGCCACATTTTTTACGGCACGGCCACCGCTCTGGTGGAGATCCTGCAAGACCCGGAAAAGCGCACCGAAAACCTCAACCGCCTTTCGATGGACTTGGGCCAACTGGCGGCGGAGCTGGAGCAAAAGGGAGAGTTGATCGAGCAGGAGGCAGTTCGTTACGTTGAGAGTCTCAGGGATCCAGCCGCCAACGCCCCCTCGGCAAGTCCTGACTCTGAAGCGCCTGTCGAGAATGCTCCCCCGACACCAGCTTCCTCCCCCAACAAGCCGGCTATCTCCAGAGAAGAGATGGCTGAGTTGATGGAGCTGATCCATCAGATTGAGTCCTTGCGCCTAGACTTGGAGCGGTTGCGCACCTCGTCCTGAGTCCTGTGCGGTTCGATATCCTTACCCTTTTCCCCGAATTTTTTGAAACGCCGCTGCGCATTGGGCTGGTGGGCAAAGCCCTACAGCAGGGGATCGCCGAAGTCCACTGCACCAATCCACGCGACTTCGCCACCGATAAGCACCGCCGTGTCGATGATGAGCCCTACGGGGGTGGGGTGGGCATGGTGCTCAAGCCAGAGCCTTTCTTCGCTGCTGTCGCCTCCCTGCCCCGGTTGGATCCCTGCGAGATCATTCTGCTGACGCCCCAGGGGCAACCGCTGAACCAGGCGCTGCTGCAGGAGCTGGCCCAGAAGGCGCAACTGATCCTGCTGTGTGGCCAGTACGAAGGCTTTGACGAACGCATCCGCCAATACCTGGCCACCCGCGAGGTGTCGCTGGGGGATTTTGTCCTGACCGGGGGGGAAATTCCGGCGCTGGCCCTGATCAACGGCGTGGTGCGGCTCTTGCCGGGCACTGTGGGCAAGGTAGACTCGTTAAAGAGCGAAAGCTTCCAGGCGGGGCTGTTGGACTATCCTCAATACACCCGCCCGGCAGAGTTTCAGGGGCACAAGGTGCCGCCGGTACTCCTCTCAGGCGACCATCAAGCCATTGCCCGTTGGCGTCTGCAGCAGCAGCTGGTTCGAACTTGGCAAAGGCGGCCAGACCTGTTGGCCAAGCGCCCCTTGACCGCCGAAGAGCAGCAGTTGTTGGTAGAGGGGCTGGCGGAGCAGCACCCTCGTGTAAACGAAGCGGAGAAATAAAATGCTCGGCAAGCTTCTCAACCGTCTCCTGAATCCATCGCCCGTCTGCTGGCGTGGGATCCCCTCGCCCCCAGTGCTGCTTCTGGTGGGAATGGCCTTGAGCTCGGTTCTGAGCGGCTCTGGGGTGGCCCTGGCTCAAACTCAAAGTGGAAGTGTCAACGAGGCCATTCGCCGCGACAGCAATCCCTCTCTGTTTGATGGCACCAGCATCAACGTCAACGATCTCTTCCGGGCTGCCGACTTCCTCTCCCGCCAGAATGCTGCTTCCCGCTGGGACGGCAAGGCCAGCGTTGATGCTGCTGTGGAGCAATTTAACCAATCCCGCCGCCGCTCCCTCCCGCTTTCTCCCGGTTCCTTGGCACCTGAGCCCACCCCCACTCCCTAAGGTTGGATCCCATTCCCGGTAAATCTGTTAGGATCGCAAAGCCGATCCCGTGCCTGCTGAAATGCGGTACACCGTTTTCGGGATCCATTAGGAGAACACCGCCGTGGTTAAGAGCACCCCCTCCAGCAAAACCGATACGGAGCAGCGTTTGGATCCCGCCAGCCGGGGTCACTCCAAAGACAGTTCCACCGCACCCAAAGGGATCCCGGGTTTTATTCAAGAGACCCGCACAGAATTAAGCAAGATTGTTTGGCCGAGCCGCCGGCAATTGATCGGCGAGTCGGTAGGGGTCTTACTGATTGTGTTGGCTTTTGCTTCCTTCATCTACCTGGTCGATCAAGTGTTTGCTTGGGTAGCCACTCAGCTGTTCTTGTGATGTTCTGTCCTGAGGGGCAAGAGAGTCATGTTCAAGGATGGCTACAGGGAGGATGTGAGGTGATGAGGCCAGAGCAGCAGCGAAAACGTCGTGGGGGCCGTGTGGAGCACTTTGAGCCTGCAGACGCGATCCCGGAACCAGACGAGGGGGAAGGTCAAGAGCGTCGCAACCTGCGCTGGTACGCCGTGCAGGTGGCCTCAGGCTGCGAGAACAAAGTGAAGAGCACCCTGATGCAACGGGCGGCTGCTTTGGATGTGGCGGATCAAATTGTCGAGGTGGTGATCCCGAAGCGGACGGGCTTCAAGCTGGATCGATCCGGCAAGCGCCAGGAGCAAGAGGAGAAGATTTTTCCCGGCTATGTCCTGGTGCGCATGGACATGAACGACGACACTTGGATGGTGGTGAAAACAACCCCCAACGTGATCAACTTTGTCGGCACCGAAGAAAAGCGGGCCTACGGTCGCGGTCGGGGGCATGTTACACCGCGTCCCCTCAGCCAAAGCGAAGTCCAGCGCATCTTCAGCAGCGTCGAGGTGGAGGAAGTGCCCCTCAAAATCGACATGGCCCCTGGGGATCGCATCGAGGTGCTATCCGGCCCCTTCCAGGGTTTCTACGGCGAGGTGGTGGAGGTCAGCCCAGAACGGGGCAAGCTCAAGGCGTTGATCTCGATTTTCGGGCGCGATACCCCGGTAGAATTAGAGTTTGGTCAAGTGCGAAAAGAGGTGTAACTGCGTTTCATGGCTAAGAAGTTGGTGGCCGTGGTCAAGTTGGCCATTCAGGCGGGCAAGGCCACCCCCGCTCCCCCCATTGGCCCAGCCTTGGGTCAACACGGGGTCAACATCATGGCCTTTTGTAAGGAGTACAACGCCAAGACGGCGGATCAGGCCGGGATGGTGGTACCGGTTGAGATCTCCATCTTCGAGGATCGCAGCTTTACCTTCGTCCTCAAGACGCCACCGGCTTCGGTGTTGATCAAGAAGGCCCTGGGCATTGAGTCCGGCTCCAGCGAGCCCCACAAAACCAAGGTGGGATCCCTGACCCGAGCTCAACTGCGCCAGATCGCCGAGCAGAAGCTGCCGGATTTGAATGCCCACGATGTGGAGGCGGCCATGAAAATTATTGCCGGAACTGCTCGCAGCATGGGGGTGACGGTGGTGGATTGATGGAGGGATCCCTTGCCCAGTCTGAGGTGTTCACGGTCTTGAAAAAGTTGTTCTAGCAAACCACTGTGGGGGAGAGAAGTTCTCGTCAGTACCCCGAGGAGAAACGATGGCTCGAAAGCTTTCCAAACGTATGCAGGCTTTGCGGGAGAAGGTGAAGCCCATTGCCTATGCTCCCGAAGCGGCTTTGGCCCTGATGAAAGAGACGGCCACCGCCAAATTTGAAGAGGCGGCAGAGGTTCACATCCGCCTGGGGATCGACCCCAAGTACGCCGACCAACAACTGCGCACCACCGTGGTCTTGCCCAGGGGCACCGGCCAAGAGATCCGGGTGGCGGTGATTGCCCGTGGCGAGAAAGTGGTGGAGGCCCAAAATGCAGGGGCGGATCGGGTTGGCTATGAAGACCTGATCGAGGAAATCAGCAAGGGCATGATGGATTTTGACCTTCTGATCGCCACCCCCGATGTGATGCCCCAGGTGGCTAAGCTGGGGCGGCTGTTGGGGCCGCGCGGCCTCATGCCTTCTCCCAAGGGGGGAACGGTAACCATGGATCTGGCCCAGGCGATTAAGGAGTTCAAGGCCGGCAAGCTGGAGTATCGGGCAGATCGCACCGGCATTGTGCATTTGATCTTCGGCAAGTGCAAGTTCCCCGTCGAAGCTCTGCTGGAGAACCTAAAGGCAGTGCAGGAGTCCATCGATCGCAACCGTCCCTCTGGAGCCAAGGGCAAGTATTGGCGAACCCTACATGTTTCTGCTACAATGGGCCCCTCGATTGAGGTTGATATCAATGCCCTGCGGGAGCTGAAGTTGGCGACCTAAGCCTGGCTTCGGCGCTGCGATGGGTTGAAAAGGGTTTGAGTGAGTGTAATTTGGAGGAGGATCCCGGCAGAACATCTTTCCCCAGTCGAATAGCAAGCCGAAGACAGCAGGTGCCCGCGGGCTTAATGTCCTGCCGAGGTTTGAGCGAAGTTCAAAGGGATCCCTTCTTGGATCGCTTTTGAGGGTGCGCTTATCTCCATGCGTCTCGGCCACGGCTGGGACGCATTCTGTTTGGCAGAACCCAGATTCACCACCCGTTAACCCTGGGTGACCATTGACAACAAAGGAGGTGAGCGCATGGGCAAGCAACCTTTAGCGAAGAAAGCGGAGATCGTCGATAAAGTCCGATCCCTGCTGCAGGCCAGCCAAATGGTGCTGGTGATCGACTACAAGGGGCTGACCGTTGCGGAGATGGACCAACTGCGGGCAGAGCTGCGCAAGTCGGATTCGGTTTGCATGGTTGTTAAGAATACCCTGATGCGGCGAGCCATCGCCGACCAAAAAGCTTGGGCAGGGATCATTCCCTTTTTGGCGGGGCCGACGGCCTTTATCTTGATTCGGGGCGATATTTCAGCCGCCCTGAAGGCGTATCAAGATTTTGCCAAGCAAACCAAGAAAACCGAGTTCCGCGGTGCTGGCATTGAAGGGCTATCCCTGACCTTGGAGCAGGCCAAGGCCATCGCCGAGCTACCGCCCAAGGAAGTGCTCATGGCCCAAGTGGCGGGCAGCCTCAAGTCGGTGGCCACCGGCCTGGCGGTCGGGCTCAATGCTGTGCCCACGCAAGTGGCGCGCGGTATCCACGAGATCCCAGCCTCTCTGGGGCGGGCCATCCGGGCCATTGCCGACAAGGAGGCCGCATAAAGGGCTTCAGTTCATCAGCCCAAACCTGTGTATCGATTCTGTTACCCCCAAGGAGAAACCATCATGTCTTCAGAGCGCGTTGCAAAGATTTTGGAAGATTTGAAAGCTTTGAGCTTGCTGGAAGCTTCCGAGCTGGTGAAAGCCATCGAAGAAACCTTTGGCGTCAGTGCAGCAGCCCCAGCCGGCGGTATGGTTATGGCAGCTCCCGTGGCAGCAGCGGCGGCAGCTCCGGCGGCAGCCCCTGAGCCGGTGGAAGAGCAAACTGCCTTTGATGTCATCCTCGAGGCTGTGCCAGCCGACAAGAAGATCGCCATCCTCAAGGTGGTGCGCGAGTTGACCGGCTTGGGTCTGAAGGATGCCAAAGATCTGGTCGAGGCGGCTCCCAAGCCTGTCAAAGAAGGAGTTCCCAAGGAGGAAGCCAACGACATCAAGAAAAAGCTGGAAGAAGCCGGCGCCACCGTCAAGATCAAGTAGTTCAAGTTACGGGGAAAGCGCTTCTTTCTGGTCTAACGAGAAATCCAATCGAGACACTCAAACCCAAGAAGGGGGGCTGTTTCGGCCCCTCTTTTGGGATCACCCGGCCTGCTTCCATTGGCGTGAGTTCAGGATCCCTGTCCCCTGCTGCGTCGCACTTCCACCTCTCCGTGGGCTTTCAAAAGGGCAGCCAGCTTGCGACGCATGACAATGCCGGGTTTATCCGTGAACATGTGCTGCTCCGCCTTGATATCGAGGGGAACGTCATAGTCGGTGCTTTCCAGAACCCGTTGATCCTCAAGGGTCACCTGCCGATCGAAGGCGATGATACTCTCAGCACTCACCTCTGCTTCCGAATCGTTGCGTAAACAGAACTGCACCACCTGCGAGGTTTGGTCGTCGATGGGGGTAGCCGCTGTGAAAATGATGTGGATGAGGCCGTTGGGGTAGGTGATTTTGAGCTTGCGACCAAAAGGCATAAACCAGGTGCCCTCCAGGATACGCACTGTGCGATCCTCTGACATCCGCAAGTTTTGCTTCTGCAAGTCACTGTTGAACACCGGCAAAACAGAGGTGGCCCGAAGGCCATATTCCAGTTCTTCAAGGCTGTCCAGATCGGGGGGTACAGGCTCGGAGATCACCCCAAAGCTCTGGTGATGGACGAAGTGGGGATGGGCATTGTCAAAGGAGTTTTCCATCAGGCGCAGGCCGGCGCATTTCCAGACCTCATAGAACTGATGAATTTGGCGAAACCGGGGATCCGCCACCTCTGAGATCTCGGGAATATCGGTCAAGGGATCCGCCAATGCCACCCAAACATAGCCATAGCGCTCTTGGCAGCGAAACCCCTCCACCTTGTAGGTAGGGGGGATGAAGTTGTCTGTAAGTTGGGGCACCTTCACACAGGTGCCGGAGCCGTCAAACTCCCAGCCGTGATAGGGGCAGCGGATGTGGCCATTGCAAACAACCCCTTTGGAAAGTTGGGCCGAGCGATGGCAGCAACGATCCAAGACGGCGCAAGGCTGCCCTGACTCATTGAGCCAAAGCACCAGAGGAGTCTTCAGCAGCGTAAAAGCTTGTGGGCCGGTTTCCAGGGCCGACATCGGGATCACGGGGTACCAAAACCGCCTCAGGACAGGTTGCTGGGTAACAAGCATAAACCCGCTCCACAAGCTCTAGTTCGGAGAATCATGAGCTGGCTTTTCGTGAGCCTAGGTGGCTCAAAGCACCGCCCCCCGTGAAAAAGATAGGCGTTGAAATGGCAGAAGTCCGTATAAGCCAACACAGCTTTGCCCTGCCACAGCGGTCGCGTTTGGACATCGACAACTCCCCCTCTATCCAGAGATGGGCTATTGATTGAGGGAAGTAGAAAAGTGTCGGTGGGCTTCTGTTGGCATGTGGCTGTGGGGAGAGGTGGAAAGGTGCAAAACGAATTCAACCCCAACCGAGATCTCCGTAACACAGGGATCCCGGCCCAACCTACTGCAGAGTCCACCTCCCCCAAACCAGAACCGGCTGCTGAGAGCCAGGCAAATTGCTTGACAGACGGAGAGGTGGATCCAGAGCCCCGCCTCAGCCGTTCTCAACAAGAACGACAGCAGGAACGCCGCTCCTTACCTTGGCGCCTGGGGCTGGCCAACGTGCTCTCGGCAGGGTTGCATTTCATCGCGATGAGCTGGGTGGGTTGGCAGCCTAGGATCCGGGAAGAGGAGGAGATCCTCCCCTTTCAGTGGGTGGAGATGGCGGATGAGCCGCCCCCAGAGCCGCAGTGGATTGCGCCCGTCTCCGCCCGTGAGTCCGGTGTCTCTGAACCTCGGGATCACGTATCGGTGCGGCAGTCGCAAGTGGCCAATCCAGGTGAATGGGTAGAGGTCACTTCTGCAACGGCACAGCCTCTGCTCGCCTCAGCCGCAGGGAGTCCTGTCCCTGAGATCCTTTCTCCGCCGACAAGGGAGCTTGAGGTGCCCCAGCCCGCCCGGAACTCTGCCTCTCCTCAGCAGCAGCCAGAGGCCAGGTTAGAAAATCTGTCAGCGGGTTTAGCAGCTCTGGAGCAGGCAGTTGCCGATCACAATTGGGCGGAGGCGCTACATCTGACGGAAGAATGGCTGGATCACTGGCCTCTGTCCTCTCCACAGCGCCAGCAACTGCAGGACTATCGTCAGCATCTGCAAAGCCTACTGGCTACCTCCTCGGCAGCAGCAGTGGAGACCAAATCGGCTCAGATCTCTCCTGCTCAATCCCTCAAGCCTCAACCCGAAAGAGCAGCAAGTTCTCCTGAGGTTTTGCCACAACCCTACCTGTCGGCTCCAGCGGATCCGCATCCAACTTTGCCCTCTCCAGAGCCGATCGCAGCCCCGTTGGAAGAGCCTTCTCCCACCTTGCCCCCGACTTTTCCTACCGGATCCCACAACTCCGACTTCGGTCGCACCAGTGGGATCGAGTCCTCTCAGGCAGGCCCACCCAGCCTCAATGCCACCGCCGATCCGGATTGGGGAGACTACTTGGCTCAATTTCAAGAAAGGGTTCGCCAACACTGGATGGTACGGCGGGCATCCGGATCCTACGTAACAGTGGTGCAGGTGCGTCTGGATCGACAGGGATCCCTGCGGGAACTGCGCCTGCAAACCCCCTCAGAAGATCCCCTGTTGGATGCAGCCGTGCTCAGTGCCATCCAGCGCTCAGCCCCCTTTGCTCCTTTGCCCGAGAGCTATGTTGGCGAAGAACTGATGCTGGAAATTAACGTGTTGAGCGGATCCCTGCAGGCTGGCCCAACCCAGATTCCGAGAAACTAACGTCAGAACCTCAGGCAAGGCCACAAGCCCTGTTCAGAGGGGTTCAGATTTCCGAGTGTCGGCAGTAGCCTAGGCCATGGACTTGCGGCGGTTGCGCCGGACGGCCACCGCTTTGCGCTTGCGCTTTTCTAGGTTGGTTTCAAAGTGCCGATGGTTGCGCAAATCCCGCAAAATGCCCGCCTTAGAAACCTGACGCTTGAAGCGACGCAGCGCAGATTCGATCCCTTCGTTTTCGCCAATCGTCACTTGGGTCATAAGCAAGACATCTCCTCCGTCAATCAAATGGGTTTGGTTACAACAGGGATCCCTATCGTGACATACTCCCGACTCCGACTGCTGGCGGTACGGAGCGGGCTTCTCGCTTCAAAGTGCTACGCACCGCTGACGCGAATGGGGAGCTAGTGCAAGAACCCTCCACGAGCAGACACGGGATGCCCCACCGCGTAGCTGTACCAGATTCCGGCAATGCCGTTTTGCACAGCCAGGTTGATTATAGAACAGGGGATGTCCGCCTTTCATTCCGACCCAAGCGCTCCGCGCCGCTAGCGCGAACGTCCTACGGACAGAGGGCGGGGCTTCAAGGACTCCGTCCCGCTAGCGCGAACGGCGGCCTAGCTAAACGATCGCCACACCACTGCTTGCTGCCACAGTTCGTGTTCACTGCGCCCGGCTGCCAAAGTTGAGCCCCGCAACCACCTCACCTTCCCTCAAATTGACAACGAATGAAGCAGTTGTCCCGGTGGGGGGTGGAGGGGAGGGTGGTGCTGGAGTTGGGCTGGGGGCACTGCCGATTACCGATTGCACAAAACCGGCGAAGCTAGACACCCGCGTATACACCCCATAGAAATTGGGCTGGGCGCAGCCGATGCCAAAACTGGTGATCCCGGCCAGGGCAAAACCCGTGCCACTGGACACAATCAAAGGCCCACCGCTATCAGCCTGACACGTATCGACTCCTCCCTGGGGAAAGCCGGCGCAGAGCATAGTATCCAAAATGGTGCCATTGTAGGATTGGGGCGCATTGCACACCGCATTGGAGACGATGGGAACGGTGGCCTGCTGCAAATCTTGGGGAAAGCCGCTGGGTTCTTGATCCAGGGCGCGGGGGAAGGTGGCTCCCCAGCCGAGGATGGTGGCGGCAGTGCCGGGGGCTGTCAGGTTGGTTTGGTTGGGCTGCACCAGTGGCAGGGTGGCCAGAGCCACTGGCCGAGAAAGGCGCACCAGGGCAATGTCGTTCCCCCCAAGTTTCCCCACCTGGGGGTTGTAGCCGGGGTTGAGGACAATTTGCGCGGCGCGAATGCGTTGGCCGGCACCGATTTGCAAGCGGTTGGTACCCAACAGCAGATCCAGATTTTGGGCACTCACTACCTGCTTGCCTTGTTCGTCGAAAAAACAATGGGCAGCGGTAACTACCCACTCCGGTGCAATCAGGGATCCGCCGCAAAACTGCGCTTGAAAAGGATCTGGCTCAGCCGCCCTCAGCAAAGCCACCATCCAGGGAAAGGCTCCTTCGGGAGCAGGTCTGCCGCCCACAATCCGCTCCAGCCCCAAGCCTGAGCGCGGCGTGGTGAAGATTCGCCCTGGGGGCAAAAGGGCGGTGACGCGGTAGGTGCCAGGGGGCAAGTTGGAGAAGCGGAAGTTGCCGCCGCCGTCGCTGACGGTGCTGGGCTCCTCCGGGTCGAGGCGGCCATTGCCGTTTAAGTCCAAAAAGGTGGCGATGCCCGGCAGCCCCGGCTCCCCCGGATCCCGCAGCCCATTGCCGTTGAGATCGTCGAAATGGGATCCCTCAATTCGTCCTGTGGGAGGAGCTGAGACTGGGGGAAGCGGGCGACTGGAACCCCTGCCGCCACAGGCGCTCACACTCAAGGCCAGACACAACCCCAGCGGAATAGACCAAGAGCGAGCCAAGCCAAGGGGGGAATGGGATCGCGAGAGATGAGGCATGGTCAGATTCTGATACATTTACGCTGAACACTGCTGAACATCACTGTTCAACTATGCAGCGATAGCATTCTGTTTGTTTCCAACCAGAATGGCGGTATCCCGCAAAGCTTTGAGTAGAATACCCAAAGCGCAGTTTCCGTGTCGTCTTACTACCAATTTTCTGCTTTGCTCTGGCTACCATGTTGGCAGACTCGAAAGTAAACAGAAAAGTAAACAGAAAGATCAACTGGTAGTAATCCGTACTGAACATATTATACATTATTTTCAGTATAGTTGAGCTTATTATTGACTAGAGTCATGCTCCAAAGCCAGCCGGTTGTGCTAGCCAAGGATATCCTACCGGGGAAGCCTGAGGATTGAGCAACCGGGAACGCTTCCCCCCGCGGCCGGCTCTCCCGAGTTGCCCCAAGACCCCAATGCCCACTTTTGCCTCTTGCCGCCCGTGCACCTGGGCAGTAAAACCAGGGTGGGAGGGTGTGTGGCAGATGAATATCGCGGTCTTGGGGTTCAAAGGGGGCGTGGGCAAAACCACTACAGCGGTGCATTTGGCCCTCTACCTTCAGCAAAAACAAGGGGCAGCTCCTGCGGGTGGGTCGGGGATGGCCCTGTTGATCGACGCCGATCCCAATCGCTCGGCCTCTCGCTGGGCAGAACGGGGATCATCCTTTCCTATCAAGGTATTGGCCGGGGATCCCACCACTCCCACGCCCACAGGCTTTCAGCACACGGTGATTGACACCCCTGCCCGTCCCACCCCGGAACAGTTACCAAAAAACTGGGTCTAAAGCCCCGCCCTAAGGCCTACGGCCCGCTGACGCGACCAGGGCGGCTTTTATCTTGCTAACCTGCGCTAGAGTGG
>NZ_JBSSCS010000024.1:0-49694 GCF_054060015.1 Thermostichus sp. MS-CIW-25 | reverse complement strand
GAGGCAGAGCCCCCCAAGCACCAGAACACCGACAAGGTGATTGGTGTTGACCTGGGACGGCGAGACATTGCACATACCTCCGAAGGAGACAACTGGAATGGACAGCAGCTGAACAAAGTCCGAGATCACTACTGTCGGTTAAGAGCGTCTCTTCAGCGCAAGGCCAGTAAGGGCACCCGCAGTTGCAGGCGGCGATGCCGTCAACTGCTGCAACGGCTGTCTGGCAAAGAGAGACGCTTTCAAGCTTGGGTGAACCACAGTATCGCTAAGCGCATCGTTAAAGCAGCTCAATCTCTTTCTGCCTGCATTGCAATTGAGGACTTGAGCGGCATTCGAGAACGCACCAATCAACAGCCCCGCAGTCGTGAGGAGCGGCGGCGTAGCAATAGCTGGGCGTTCTACCAGCTGCGGCGGTTTATCGAATACAAGGCTGTGAGGGCGGGTGTCAAAGTGGTAGTTGTCCCTGCGGCCTATACCTCGCAGATCTGCCACAAGTGCCTGCATATTCATCCCGACTCCGCTCAATCCTATCGCGAGGGTAAGCAGTTCAAATGCGGGCATTGCGGTTGGGAAGGGGATGCGGATTTTAACGGTGCGAAGGTGATTGCGCTCTTGGGGGCTGCCGTAAACCAGCCTAGAGGTCAAGCCTACGGCTCGCTTCGCGAACGTGGTTGGCTTGCCAACTGCAGGGCTACCGTTCGCGCCAGCGGGCCGGAGGCCTTAAGCCCGCCCTGTACTGCGAAGCAGTCAGGGTCGGGTAGTTTACGCAATGCCACTCCGCTTCTGGGCTTCCTTGCGGGAGACGGCCACGTGGCGCAGGCCGGCCCGGAGCAGCTCCTGCTCGATCAAGGCAAAAAACCGCTGCCGATCCCCGCTTCTCACCACCGCCAAATGATGGGCTTCCGCCAAGGCGATGGGGTAGCCAAAGCCCTTGTGCACTTGGCTCAGCACCCCTGCCAGAGCCCGCTGCAGCAACTCCGCATCCTGGACCACCCAAGCGGGAAACTCCAGGCGAGCAATTTCGGCTTGGCCCAGGGATCCCTCGCCAACATTGAGGTAACAACAGTGGACGTGGTGTTCCCCGAAGGTGTCCAACACGCTGGCGCCGCTGCGCCAAAGGGGGCTGCGCTCTCCCGGCTGCAGCAGGGATCCCCAAAAGACGCGGTCTGCCAGGGGGGCGAAGGGATGGCAGGGAGGAGACTTCTCGCCGGGACAGTAGCGGTAGCAGTCACAGCCCAGGTACGGGCACAGCCCCAAGCGCAGGTAGTTGAGGGTTTCGCTGCTGCGGGAGGCGCTGATGTAGCCCACGAGAGGAATGCGGGCCGCCCGCAACTGCTCCAAGGTCGCCAGAATGGGATCCAACCAGGGGCGCCGGGCCGACTGGGACAGAGGTTCCAGTCCCCAGGGGATCAGGGATCCATCCAGGAGCGCCAGCGTGGTGCGGCGACGGGGCACCGACAGGGCCAAACGAGCCAGCTCCTCCAGTTCTGCTCGGGAGCGTCGTAAGGCCAGCACCTCTTCCGGCCCCAACGAAGGCTCCGTTCCGCTGCCGGGGTTGCGTTCACCTGGGGTGCGCCGTGGGCGAGAGTCTCGCCGGTTAAGGGGGGCGCTCGGCAACCCTTCTGCCCGCGGTTCCGAGAGAGGGGAGTCTGAGCGGTTTTGCTGGGCAAGGGGCCCATCTCCATACAGCAGCAGGGGCTGGCTGTCCAATAGCGGCCACTCCTGGGTGCCGTAGTGGAGAACCACGCGCCCAACATTGATCAGCGAGCAATAGGCAATCTCGTGATGGCTGGGCAAAATCTGGGATCCATCCGTGGCCACCACCGTGTGTCGCCCCTGCAGAGGTTCAACCTTGGGCAGGGATCCCCAGGCTTCCGGCGGCTCGGCGGGGCTGGCGCAAACAAACGACAGATGGGATCCCCACTCCACCCAGCGGGACTGCCAAACCTGCGGCTCCTGCTGCCAGCGCTCGAAAACTTGCCAGGCTTGGCGGAGGCGTTCTTGGCTGGCTTTCGACTCCTGTTGCAGGTGCCGGGTGAACGCAGGAATTTGCCCGCTCAGCTTAACCAGATCCAACATGATGGCCGCATCAGCCCTGCATGGCAATACGGCTGCCAGAAGCGGAAGAAGCCACATCTTGTCCTTCTGAGGAGTTGAGCAGCTCTTCCAGCGGAAACTCCCCGTAGACCTCGCTGCTGTTGTTGGGACTCTCCTGCAGGCGAACCCGATGCAACTGCACCCCCAGCTCCCGCAGGGGCAGAGTCAGCAGCCGCTGGATGTAGAGGGCGATGTTTTCGGCAGTAGGCACCACCTGGGCAAAGTAGGGAATGTCTTTGTTCAAAAAGGTGTGATCCAGCGGCTTCACCACCTGCTCCTCGATCAGCCGCTGCAGGGCCGCCAAGTCCACGATCATCCCCGTGCGCGGGTCGATGGATCCCTTGACGGTGATCTCCAGGCCGTAGTTGTGGCCGTGGCCGTGGGGACGGGCACAGAGGCCGTAGATGGCGCTGTTTTCTTCAAAACTCAGGTGATCCAGAGCCAAGCGGTGGGCGGCGCTGAAATGGGTGGCAACAGTCAAGTAGGCTTGCATGGCTTCTCCTCGGTATTCGGCCCAAAGCTCAGGATCTTCGTACAGACGGACGCTGGTTAGGGGCAAGGCATCGGCCAGGCGTTGCCAAATCACGTAAGCGATAAACTCGGTAGTGGGCAAGGTTTGGGCAAACTCCGGCCAAGCTTGATTTAGATAAGCAAAGTTGAGATCTTGAATCACCCGCTGCCGGATCACCTGCTTCACCTCCGAGAGGTTGAGCACCATCCCATAGTCATCCACCTCACCACTCATGCCCACCTCCAGCACATAGTTGTGGCCATGGCCGGGAAAACGGGCATTGGGGCCAAAGCGGGCTAAGTTCTCGGCTTCTGAGAGTTCGGGCAACCAGTACCGATGGCTGGCGGCAAATTGCGCACGGCGGTAGATTGTACAGATTCTGGACATGAGTGGAGAGGAGAGCATCTGCCAGGGGATCCACCCTTTCAGCTTGGCACACTCCCCGGCCCAGAGGGTGGAAATTCTCGGCGGCCCTCAGCCTGCCCTCCCAGTGGTCTTGCCGTCATCTCCGTCCTGCGCCAGGCCAGGCATTTCCCCTGCCGACCGAGTCGGCCCGTGCATACCCTCTGCATCCCCTCATTTCCCGGAAAGCATTCCAAGCAGGGTTTTGGCAGCGTCTTGCCCTGAGAGCCAAGCCCCCTCTATGCGACCCCCGGCGCACCAATCGCCGGCACAAACCAAAGGCAATCCCTCAGCGGCGGGAATACGGGTGCTTAGGCTGGCCAATCCCGTGGTTTCCAAAGGCAATGCGTAGCGCCAACGGTGCACCTGCATCCATTGTGGCGAAGCCAGCCAGGGATCCAGCCGTTGGGCCGCGTGGGCCAGCAATTCTCGACCGGCCTTTTCCAGCTCAGGTGGGCTGGCCTCCAGGTACAGAGATGACCACTCCGCTCCCCCATGCAAGACCACCACGGGCGAGAGTGGCTGTAGGCGCTTGCTGCTATCCAGTCCCAGCCAGGCCAACATTGGATCTTCCAAGCACTTGATCCCCTTCCAGGGCGGTGGCGGTATGTTCTCGGAGTAGCCCGCCAAAACCGCAAGGCAGGGTTGATACTGGGCGGATCCCAGCAGAGACAACAGGTTATCAGCCGGGGGAATCCCTTCGCGGAGCAAAGGCAGCAACTGGGGGGCCGGGATTGTCGCCACCAAGGCAGCAGCCTCGTAGCATTGGCCGTTCTCCGCTTTCAATTGCCAGGTGGTTACCAAAGGTTTGAGGCTGACCACACGAGTTTGGGTGTGTACCGACAGCGGGGCAGCCAGGTGTTTGGCCAGCGTCGTCATGCCCTGAGGGCAGATATAGCGCGGTTTTTCATCGTTGGGATCCTCCGGGCGCAGCCCTTCTCGATCCAGCACATGCAGCGAGCGTGTCCATTCCGTCAGCAGCCCCAGGCCCAGCAGCTCCTTCACCCAGCGATGAAAGCCATCCGAGTCGGCGGTCAGGTATTGAGCTCCATGATCCACCGGCACCGTTTGTCCAGCATGTTCAACTCGACGGGTGGCCATGCGCCCGCCCAAGCCTGCCGATTTTTCCAGCACCAGAACCTGGAGCCCTGCCCGCAGCAGTTGCCTTGCACACACCAAGCCGGCCACTCCCGCCCCGATGACAATCACATCAGCGGATTTTGGGCTTGTCCCCTCGGAGGGCGTTACCGCTGCCTGGGTCTCCTCACCTAGCATACTGAGCCTGCCGGCTGTGAGCGGATCCGCACGTTCAGCTCCCCCCTCTGCCAAAGGGGTTGTTGCCTTTTTCGCCGAAGAGCTTGGCCTCCCCCTTGATGGCAGCCTTGATGATGTTGTAAGCAGCCCAGGCAACCACCAAAACAATGGGCGACAAAACGATCAGCGGACGAAGATCAATGTCCATGGTTTTCATCCCCCCCCTAACATAGATTTACCGACTGCTCGGAACAAGAGCCTCCAGGGTTGGCAACTGCCGGAATCCCGATAGGGTGAAACCATTTTCGACTCTGGATCCCGCACAAGCTGAGGTGCAACTCTGGAAAGATGGCTAAGTCCAGAATAAACCTAAATGGGGATCCCTACCGGACAGACTTTGCCCCATCTGGACTGCTGAGGCGGGAGCCAACAGGCCCACACCGAGAATCGCGTCCAGAACTAGCGTACCCAGCAGGGGCGTACAATCGACCCCGATCAACCGCTAACTGCCGCCAAAGCCAGCAACCGAGCCAGTTTGATATTGCTGCCCATGAGAGGATCCCTGTTTTGGGGAGTTCCCCGGAGCCCATCTTGGCGCCCCTCTGCCTTTCCGAGGGTTTCTAAGCTGTTTCTAGACCATTTCTAGACTGCGGTGTTCAGTCTAGGGTGAGATGCCTGGGCTATTGAGGAAAGCCTTTGGCCGAGTGCATTACTGTTCCGCAACGCCGACGCGACCAACGTTTTAGGTGTGGGTGCAGTGTCCTAGTTTGAATCGAGATGACCATCATGACTGTGCGCTAGAAAGGGTTGTCTCTCGGCTCTCTTTCAGTTGCTGTAGATTTTGCCCAGGGCAGCCGGCGGGCGGGTTTGGCGGGTGCGGCTCAGCACTCCCGATAGAACCCCCATCGTCAACACAAAGGGCAAAGCCTGGATCAACACGGGCGGCATCACATCTCCTCCCTGCAGTTGGATGGCCAGGGCGTCGGTGGCTCCAAACAACAGCGTTGCGCCCAAGATCCCGAAGGGATGCCACTTGCCGAAGATCATCGCTGCCAAGGCGATAAAGCCCTTTCCTGCTGACATGTTGCGGACAAACTGGTTCAAAAAGCCGATGGAAAGATAAGCCCCCGCCAGGCCCCCCAACAAGCCGGAGAGCAGCACCGCCGCGTAGCGCATACCCAGGACATCCACCCCCATGGTGGCAGCAGCCTGAGGATGCTCTCCCACCGCTCGCAGCCGCAAGCCCCAGGGCGTTTTGAACAGCAACCACCAGGAGATCGGCACCAACAGAAAGGCCAGGTACACCAAGGGGCTAAACCCATGCCATAACGGCAGCCGATTGACAATTTCCTGAGAGTTGGTGGTGTTGCCGTAGAAGGATTGCAGCACCAGCGAAGGCACGCTCATGGCCAACAGGTTGATGGCGGTGCCGCTGACAATTTGATCAGCTCTGTAGCGGATGCACATCAGCGCATGCACAAAGGCAATGGCCACTCCCCCCAAGGCGCCGGCCAACAGACCCACCCAAGGGATCCAACCCACCTGGGCTGCTGGAGTCTGGGCCAGAAGGGGAGCCTCCAGGCGTTGGGTGGTCACTGCCGCCGCCAAAGCCCCAAACAAGATGATCCCTTCCAGGGCAATATTGACCACGCCACTGCGTTCCGAGTACATGCCCCCCAAGGCCGTGAGCAACAGAGGGGTGGTGGAGCGCAGGGTAGCCGGGATCAAAGCCCAAAACAGAGTTGCCATAGTGCTCTGCAACGCCAGCGCAAGCGAGATCTCCGCTCAGGGGTACTCAAGTTGAGCGTTCATCGCAGTCCATTTCTACCTGGGCTGCCTGCAAGGGATCCGTGAAATAGCCGGGCAACAGGCCACCTGCTGCAATGAACAAGACGATCAAAGCTTGTAGAGCGGTCACCAATTCTCGGCTGATCCCCAATTCCAGATTGAGCCGCAGCCCCCCCGTCAAGAGTACCCCAAACAGCAGTGCTGTGAGGACGATGCCCAGAGGAGAGTTTTGCCCCATCAGGGCCACCGCAATGCCATCAAAACCGACCTGGGCAGGCAAGGATTGCTTGAGGCGGTATTCTTCGAGGCCGGCCCCCAGAACATAGTGGGTTGCAGCCAGCCCCGCCAAGGCGCCGGAGATGGCCATGGCCCAGATTTGCTTTTGGCCCAAGTCCACCCCGGCATATTCTGCCGCTCTGGGAGAAAAGCCCATGGCCCGCAGCTCATAGCCCTCCAAGGTTCCCCACAGATAGACATTCACCACTGCCACCGCCAGCAGCGCAATCAAAAAGGCCCCGTTCAAGCGGATGGCGGCCAACCCTGTGGGCACCTCCACCGGCCAACCGGGCAAGATGCCCCCCAGCAGATATCCCCCCAGCCCTGCCGCCAGGGATCCGATGCATCGTCTTTGCAGGGGCCAGCCTCTGCAGAGCAGGTAAAACCCCACCCCGGCCAACAGGGCCAAGGGCCAAGCCCAAGACAGCGTCCCGGGGCCGGATCCCTGTAGCCCCAGCAACTCCAGCAGCGAGGGCAGCCGCGATTCGGGGCGAATTTCGTAGCTACGGGCTTCTGGGCCGGGGGCCTTGAAGGGCAAAGTGACCGGATAGCCGAAAAAACGGTACTGGTTGGCCGAAATTAAAAACAAGAAGATTGAGGCGGCAATGTAGTTCATCATGATCGTGTTGATGACCTCGTGGGTGCCGAAGCGGGCCTTGAGCCAACCGGGGATCCCACCCCAAAGGGCTCCACCGGCAGCCGCCGCCAAAACCGAGAGGGGCAAAGTCAGCCAACCTGGCCCCGGCAGGTATACCCCCACCAGCATGGTGGCAATGGCTCCCATCGTCAGTTGTCCCGGCGCGCCGATGTTGAACAAGCCCGCGTGAAAGCCAAAGGCCACCGCCAACCCCGTAAAAATCAGAGGAGTGGCCAGCAGCAAACTCTGGAACAACCCGGGCAGATGAGTGATGGGGCTAAACAGCACCTGAAAGGTGTAGGTGATCAAGTCCAGTTTGGTGCTTAGCTTTACAAAAAAAGGCGAATCGGGCGAGGAGCCCAGGCCGGGCCGCAGCAACCCCACCACCACCGCCCCTGCTGCCACCGCCGCCCCCAAGGCAGTCAGGGGGACGATGATCTGCCGCCGCCGCACCAAAAAGGCTTTTCCCCCCGGCAACTGCAGCCGCCCCAGCAGCAACAGCAGCAGGGCATAGGCAAAGCTGGCATAGCTGGCCAAAGAAGGGCTGAACCGCCGCAACGGCAACCGAGTTGGCGGGATCCCTTCCGCCAGGGCCGCCCTGTTCACCGCCCCCACTGCCCCATAAAACCAGAGCAAGCCCAGCCCAAACAGAACTAGACCGCCCACCCCCAAGCTGTACAGCCAGCGGGCCCGCACTTGCCGCTCTTTGATCCCCAGGGCCAGACACGACAACAGCGCCAACAGCACCCAGGCCCAGCTCAACCCTGGGATCCAACCCACCGCCAAAGTATCCGGGATCCCCAACTGCTGCGGGTCGATGAGGCCAAAGGTTCCTGCCAGCACCCCTGTGCCGCCGAACTCCCGCCTCAGCACCCACCAGGGGCAGAGCAAAAACAGCAAAACGGCGCTCAGATTGGTCAGCAACAGCAGCATGGGCAGAGATTCAGCAAAACCAAAGGGAATAATCCGAAAAGATAGCAGCCAGCCCTCTTCTCAGCTCCTCAGCTCAAGACACTTCTCACGGGAAAGTGCTCCGCACCGCCGTCGCGAACGAGGCCAGTTGGATCCGTTCTGGCCTCAAGTCTCGAATCAAAGTGGTGCGTAGAGGTGCTGGGGTCAGGGATTCGGCGTAGGCAGAGTTGAGATAAGTCGAATACTCAGAAAACCCGCCGGAGTCGGATCCCGCCGCCAGGTAGGTTTTGAAAAAAGCAGTGGCCAAGCCCTTGAGCAAGGGGCGAGCTGACTGGGGATCTGGCCCGATCAACTCCTGCGGCACCGGGAAGGCCCCCTGGCCACCCCCACCCAGGAAGGTGAAATGGGTGGATCCCTCCACTATCGCCAAATAGCGCTGCTGGGATCCCAGCCAGGTAAAGGGTTCAATCTGCTCTGCTAGGGCGGGGGTAAAGTAATCTTCGCTGCCCGACATTATCATCACCGGGATCCCCACTTGGCCTAGCCCTTCTGGGCCAAACACCGTGCTGGTGAGGGGGTTGAGGGCAAACACCGCCTGAATGCGCGCATCTGCCAACTGCCCCGCCTGCGCGGCCAGGTTGGAAGCCTGGAACACCTCTATCGCCCGACATTGCAACAACAGAGAAACATTCAGGGTCAGCTCCAAGGAATGGGATGTCTGGCAGTTCTCTTGCAAGCGGGCTGGATTGAGCGCAGCCCCTGCTGCCGCCAACACCGTGTATCCCCCCAAAGACTGGCCGAACAGTCCTGCCGACTTTACATCCAGCCTGCCCCAGCGGCTGGGATCTTGCTGTGCCCTGAGTTCCAGCTCGTCCAACAGCAGAGAAATATCCTGGGGCCGCGCCACCCACTCATAGGGCCCCGGCAAAGAGCCAAACCCTGACAAAAAGCTGCGCACCCGCTCCACATCGGTGCCCGGATGCTCCAACACCGCCACCGCAAACCCCCAAGAAGCCAAATGGCGGGCCAAGTAGGCAAAGGTATTGCGGTCAGAGGCAATGCCGTGGGAGATCACCACCAAGGGGATACGCCCCTTCCCCTCCGGCAGATAGACTTCCACCGACACAGGCGTATCGCGCCAAGGGTTGACCAACTGGAAGCGCTCCACCTGCCACTCCAACTCACCCGGCTGCTCGGGGCTAAGGTGAGGTTGAGCTGAGTCTTGGGCTGCCATGCTGAGAGAAGCGCTGGAAGATGCCCACTCAGCTTTCCGCCCGGCCTCTTCTCGCAGCCTTGCGATCACCAGATCCCGCTGGCGGAAGAGTTGACCGGCCTCTCGCACCAAGCGAATGCTCATATCCAGATCGATCTGCAACTTCTCCAGCGGGTAGCGGCGCAACACATTCACCAACGTCAGCCCCTCGGGATCCCCTGCCGCCAGGATCAATGCCGCCCGCAATGCATAAAACTCTGCTTCTCCATCTCCATGCAATACTAGGGTCAACCGCCGCAGCAGATCTTCGCCAATCGCAGAGTAGGTAAACTGGCTGACCGTAACCTGGTCAAGGTCAAAATTACGTGTCAGCAAATCCGCCAAAGCTGCCTGTTGCTCTGGCGTGAGCCGCCGCAGATAAAAATCCAACTGCCGGCTTACCGCGCCATTGTGGGCAAACCGGGCCAGATCCTCCACGGGCAAAGAGAACTCAATCAAAGGCGGCAGAAACACCCCCAAGCGCTCTGCGCTCCACGCCCGGCCCGGCCCAGCCAAAACTGTCGCCAGTCCTAGGCCCAAGGCAAACACCCCCTGCAGCCACCGCACGGCTACAGAACCCCCTTGGAGCTAGGGATCCCTTCTTGTCGGCGGGGATCCCGTTCTACGGCCATGCGCAGGGCGCGGGCAAACGCCTTAAAACTGGCCTCGACAATATGGTGGGCATTGAGGCCGGCAGCTTGGCGAATGTGCAAGGTAAGCTGGGCGTGGTTGACCACCGCCTGATAAAACTCCCGCACCAACTGGGTTTCGTAGCGGCCAATGCGCTCTGTGGGCAGCTCCAGGCCATAGCTGAGGTGAGGGCGACCCGAAAAATCCAGCACCACCTGCACCAGGGCTTCATCCAAAGGCGCCCAAAAATGGCCGAAGCGATGAATGCCCCGCCGATCCTGCAAAGCCTGCGCCAGAGCCTGTCCCAGCGTGATGCCCACATCTTCGTTGGTGTGGTGGTCGTCGATGTGCAGATCCCCTATGGCCTTGATCTGCAAATCGATCAACCCGTGGGTGCTGAGCTGGGCCAGCATGTGATCCAAAAAGGGGATCCCAGTATCGATCTCATGGCGCCCGCTGCCATCCAGGTTCAGATGAATTTGGACATCCGTTTCTCCAGTGCGACGGTGAACAGAGGCCGTTCTGGGCTGGAGCAGGCGCGAGGAGTCGAGGGCAGTCATGGGAAAAGTATCGAAGCAGGCGGGAAGTCCCAGCTCTAGGATCGCACAAGCCCGCCGCCATCGACACCTTCACCCATGCAGCAGGTGAGAATCCCTTCTCTGCCGGGGATCCTGATCCCAGCCCCCTGGACACGGGGATAGGTGTGACAGGGATCCCCTACAGGCAAGCCGGTGGGGCCGATCCTCTGCGCCCTCACCCCTTGGGAGAGGGGAGCTAGCAGGTTCAGCGGGATTTGAAATAGCCTATAAGACAGCTTCTCCCGAAATCGCTGTAGATTGCTGAAGGAAATTGTTGAAAAGGGGGTTGCCGTTTGCAGGATTGGCAGCAAATCCAACAGGCCCTCAAGCAACACTGGGGTTACGAGACGCTGCGCCCACCGCAGGATCAGGTGATCCAGGCTCTGCTGGACAAGCGCGACGCGCTGGTGGTGTTGCCGACGGGGTTTGGCAAATCCCTGTGCTTTCAGCTAGCAGCTCTGCTGCAAAGGGGGGTGATGCTGGTGGTTTCACCCCTAATCGCCCTCATGGAAGACCAAGTTCAGGATCTTTGGAAACGCAAGCTGCCGGCGGCCTGTCTCCACAGCGAACTGGATCCGGCCCTGCGCAAGCGGGTGTTGAAGGCCCTTGAGGAAAACCGACTGCGCCTGCTCTATTTGGGGCCGGAGACTCTATTCAGCCCCCCCGTTTGGCAACGGCTGCAACAGCCTCAGGTGCACATCAACGGCCTGATCGTGGATGAGGCCCACACGTTGGTGCATTGGGGGGGATCCTTCCGGCCCGACTACCGCCGTCTGGGATTGCTGCGCCCGGCTCTGGCCCCGGTGAAGTCCTCCTTTCCCATTGCCGCTTTTACCGCCACGGCTGACCCCCAAACCTGCAGCCGCCTCAGCCAAATCCTAGAGCTGCGGGATCCGGAGCACATTCGCGCCGATCCCCTGCGGGCCAATATCTCCCTCAATGTCGCGATAGCCTGGAGCCCGGCGCATCGTCGTCGCCGTCTGCTGCGATTCCTGGGCGAGAATCCCGGGTCGGGTCTGGTCTATGTGCGCACCCGACGGGATGGGGAAGAGCTGGCCGAGTGGCTGGGCCGACAGAACCTAAAAACCGCCACCTATCACGGGGGGCTGGAAGCGGGATCCCGCCGTCGGCTGGAACGGGCCTGGCTGCAGGGGGAACTGCGCTTTCTGGTCTGCACCAACGCCCTTGGCATGGGCATCAACAAGCCGGACGTGCGTTGGGTACTGCACTTTCATCCCCCGCCCACCTTGATGGATTATTTGCAAGAGGTGGGACGAGGCGGTCGGGATGGTGGCCCTTGCCGGGCCCTGATGCTGCTCTCGGAGCCGACGGGCCTGCTGGATCCCAGCGATCGCCAGCGCCAGGCCTATTTTTATTCCCAGCAGGAGCGCCTTCAGGCCCGAGCACGCCACCTGCTCCAAACCTTGCCTCAGCAGGGATCCTACGCCGACCTGCCGCCTGGAGAGGTACGGGTGGCCCTGGGTCTATTGCAGGAGATGGGCTGCCTGCACTGGCCGGATCCCTTTCACTTTCAGGTGTTGCACCGCCGTTGGCAGCCTTTAAGACGAGAGGATCCCTGGCAAGGGATGGAAGCCCTCATCCACGCCCGCGGCTGTCGGTGGCAGGCGATCTTGCCCTATTTTGGCTACCCTGGGGAGCAGCCCGGCCTGCCTTGTGGCACCTGTGACCGTTGTCGGCTTTCTCGTTAGCCCTCAGCAGCCAAGTGCGAGCCACAACCGGCAGGAGTGGTTATCATGATCTGCGTTTTCTGCAAAGGGATCAGAATCTTGCAGCTTTCCCGTTGCTGACGACCTTCCGGCTGTGCCCATGAGTGTTTCCGGATCTCCGCTTGAGGAACTGGATCGACCCTTATCCCTAGCCCGGCAGGTGGCGCAACTGTTGGTGGTGCCGGTCTCGGCCCGTCTGGGATCCCAGTCTCCTCCCCGAGAGATCCTCAAACGGCTTATCCAGGAGGTGGGGATCGGGGGCATCTGGCTCACGGATGGCCACGTGGCCGAGGCCCTGCTGCTGATCGAGGAGGCCCAGTCTTGGGCGGCTCTGCCCCTTTTGGTGGCGGCAGAGGCCGGTCGTGGGCTGGCCCTACAGGGGGCTACCTCTTTTCCCCATCCCCTGGGGTTGAGCCGTCTGGGATCAGAGGCAGAACGCTGGGCCGAGCAGTGGGGGCGGATCACGGCGCGGGAGGCGGCAGCCATCGGCATCAATTGGCTGCTCAACCCGGTGGCAGAGCCGCTGGGGGAAGGGGCGCTGGCGGAGGATCCCCTGTCTGCTTTGCAACTGGCGCGAGCTTTTGTGCGCGGATGTGAGCAAGCCACCCCGGGCAGCACAGGCGGGATCCTAACCACAGCCAGCTCTTTTCCGGGCAAAGGCTGGAGGGATCCGGTTCAGGCCGAACTGAAGCCATCCCCAAAGACAACAGACACCCCCTGGTGCCCCCGATTAACCCTGACCCTAGCCCAGCTCCAAGAGGGGCCTTGGCTGCCCTTTCGAGGTTTGGTGGAGCAGGTGGGGGCGATCTTGGTTTCTCATGTGGTGCTGCCGGAGTGGGATGAGCGCTGGCCTGTCACCCTGCTGCCGGGGCGGCTAACCCAACTGTTGCGCCAGGAATGGGGGTTTGGCGGGCTTATTGTTGTGGACAGCCTCGATCAAGGCTGCTTGGCAGAGCTGGCCAATGCTAACGGGCCCAACTCATTGGTCGTGCGGGCTTTCCAGGCCGGTGCCGACCTAATTTTGGCCCCCCCCGATCCGATGGCATTCTTGGCAGCCGTTTTGGAAGCGGTGCAACAGGGATCCCTCAGCACAGACCAGCTTGCCCAGTCGGTGACGCGGGTTCTGCGGGCCAAACAGCGAATCCTACCTGCCGCCTCAGCTCTCCTCCAACAGGTGTGGCCGGCCTTGGCGGAAACCGACTTCAGCGCCCTTGGCGGATGGATGGGAGCCAAGGATCCCACAGATCCAGCCCTCAACCGTGGCTCTCCCGCCGAGCAACTGAAGCCTTTGCTGCTGGGGGATCCCATCTCCAAGGACAAGGACTCCGTTCCGCGGACGCGAACGGCGTTGGGAAAGTTGTTCAACAGGCGCTCCCACCTGACCTCTGCTCTGCACAGAGCCGCACAGCTGGGATCCCTCTTGGCCGAGAAGGATATCGCCCCCTGTCAAGCGGCTATGGCCCGTGGTGGCGTGGAAGGAGGCCGGCCCCTCAGCCCGCCCGCAGAGCCCGGATGGTTGAACTGGATCTGGCAGGATCCCCCCTTGGGTGCTGCCGATGTGCAGTTGCAGTCTCCCGCCCTCCATGTTCCGGCTGCCTTAGGCATGCTTCCTGTGCTCAGCGATGCCCTTACCCCCCTGCCTTGGTTGGAAGCCGCTCTAGACAACGCCCCAGGGTTGATTTTCCAAGGTTTCCTTCGGGATCCCTTGCCCAACTATGTGCTGGATTGGCTGCAACAGCATCGGGAGCGGGTGGCAGCGGTCGTCATTTATGGTAATTTATCTCTCTACCGCCGCCTGCAGGCGCACTTTCCATGGGCCAATGCCATCCACAGCCTCAACCGGGATCCCTGGGCTCAAGCGGAGGTGATGGAGCGGCTCTTTCCCAACTGCACCCTCTCAGAGGGATCGGAATCTCAGGCAGCTCGGCAAACCATTAAGAAAAAGTAAATGCCATTACAGATTATTGGCAGGGAAAGGCTCCTGAGTTATCGTGTTGGTTGAAATGTAAAAGATTGAAACGGTTTCTCTCAGCGTTGTCTGTGTCTCCCTCCCTCTCAGAGACCACTCAATCCCGCAGCAGCCAGTCATCAACTGGCAGTTGCGTCGGCTTTGAGCAAAAGCGACTTCAGCCTTCATCCCAACAGCGTTTACAACCCTTCCTCAAATCCTTGCAGCGATTCTTTACAAGTGTCTGGTCTCAAAAAACTCGGCTGGGTCTTGCCCTCCTCAGCCTGGGGCTGGCGATATTGACCTGGGCTTGGCTAAGTGCTGAGGCTCGTCTGGATCCCTACACGGAAGCCGTCCTCAGCTTACAGGGGCAGGTTAGCCATGGTGCATCCTTGTTTGCCCTCAACTGTGCAGCCTGCCACGGAGAAGAAGCGGATGGGCGAGTGGGGCCCAGTCTGCGGGGGGTGAGCAGCCGCCGCTCGGATCGGTTTATTATTCAGCAGGTGACCGGTGGCAAAACGCCTCCCATGCCCCAGTTCCAGCCGGATCCCCAGGAGATGGCGGATTTGCTCAGCTACTTGAAAACCCTCTGAGGCCGTTTCATGGGCCTGCCTCAGCAGCTTGCTTGCTATGCTCTCTGGCTGGCCTCCGTATTCGCTTTTGCGGAATGGTTGCGCTCCCGCCAGGTGGACGGGGAATGGGTGCGTAAGGTCATCCACATCGGCGTGGGCAATATCATTTTGTTGGCTTGGGCCTTGCAAGTGCCCCGCTGGCTGGGGGTGGGATTCTCTCTGGTGTTCGCCGGCTTGGCGCTGCTCTCCTACCGGGTGGCCATCTTGCCCAGCTTAAATGGGGTCGGTCGCCGCAGCTTTGGCACCTGTTTCTACGCCATCAGCATTGGTCTGTTGCTGTTTTGGTTTTGGCGGCCACAGCGACAGGTTTTCGCGGTGATCGGCATATTGGTGATGACGTGGGCCGACGCCCTGGCGGGCTTGGTGGGCAAAACTTGGGGCAAACACCCCTACCAACTGGGATCCATTCAAAAAAGCTGGGAGGGATCCCTGACCATGTGGGCGGTGAGCAGCTTGGTGATTGCAGCTCTGCTGCTGGGGTACTTTGGCTTCTCTCTCCCTTTGCTCGGAGTGAGCCTTTTAGTGGGAGGGATGGCTATGGGACTGGAGGTGTTCTCTTGGTGGGGGTTGGATAACCTGACCGTGCCCCTGGCCAGTGCCGGCCTCTGTTTCGTCTTGATCCAGATCCTCAACTATTTGTAACGCTTGCTACGGAACGTTCCTCTCCGGTTCCCGGCGGTATAGTGTGGAAACAGCCCTTGCTTCTCTTCGCCATGGCTGCAAGTCCTGCGCTGGCCTCTTCTGCCCCTCCCTCTCCCGCCCATATCTGTCCCCTTGCCCAGGCCTGCAGCTACCTAGATTGGGCAGCTGGCGAGCTGAAACTGGATCCCGGCTGGGTGGCGATCCTCAGCTAGAAATTGCAGGAGCCCCACACTGTACCCGTAGGGTCGGTGTCGGGAGGAATGCTATAATAATACTGCGGACACCAGAAACGGTTGTTTAAGGCACTGGTAACGGTCGATTGGGGGTGCTGTAAACCACCCCAGAGGCTCGTGGTTGGCTTGCTAACTGCAGGGCTACTAAAAGCCCGCTCCGTACCGCCTAGCGGTTGGTGTCGGGTAGTTTACGACCTGGAAATGCGCCCTTATGGGCATTCCCTACGGTGGGGCCAAAGGGGGGATCCCTATCGATCCGAGGCGTTATTCGGTCTCGGAGCTGGAGCGCATTACCCGCCGTTATACCAGCGAGCTGATCAAGGATATCGGCCCTGCAGAGGACATTCCCGCTCCAGACATGGGAACTTCTGCCCGTGAGATGGCCTGGATGATGGATACCTATTCCATGAATGTCGGGCATGCGGTGCCGGGAGTAGTGACGGGCAAACCTCTCTCGATTGGGGGATCTCGGGGGCGAGAACTGGCCACCGGACGGGGGGTGATGATCACGGTACGGGAAGCCTTGGCCCGACGCGGTGGATCCCTGGCAGGGGCAACGGTGTTAATCCAAGGTTTTGGCAATGTGGGTGGAGCAGCGGCCAGCTTGCTGCATGAGGCGGGAGCTAAGATTGTGGCGGTTTCCGGCAGTTCTGGGGGCCTTTACAATCCTAATGGACTGGATATCCCTGCCCTCAAAGCTTACATGAAGGAACGGGGAGGCCGCATGGCGGGCTTTCCACAGGCTGAGCCCATCAGCAACGCCGACCTACTGGTGCAAAAAGCGGACGTGTTGATCCCTGCCGCTCTAGAGAACCAAATTACCGAAGCCAATGCCCACCAAATTCAAGCCCGGATCGTGGCAGAAGCTGCCAACGGGCCAACCACCCTTGCCGCCGACCGGATTTTGGAATCGCGAGGGATCCAGGTATTGCCGGATATTCTGACCAATGCCGGTGGGGTAGTGGTGAGCTATCTGGAGTGGGTGCAGGGACTCTCTTACATCTTCTGGGATGAGGAGCGGGTCAATCAAGAGATGGAAGGTCTGATGGTACGTGCCTTTGAACGGGTGGTGCAAGAGGCTGAACGGCGGCAAGTGTCGCTGCGACTGGCTGCCTACACCCTGGGGGTAGGCCGAGTGGCGCAAGCCCTACAGGATCGCGGCCTTTACCCGTAGACCGGGAACTCTTGGCTCAACAAGCCTACTTGCCAAGGTTCGATTGCCCTTTTCTCAAGCCCGACGGCGTTCTTGCTCTTCCTGCTGCTGCCATTGCTTGAGCAGCTCTTTTGCCGCCTGTGGGGTAAAGTAGTCCAGCTCCATCAGCTTACGGTAGGTCAGAATTTGCCGCATCTCCAGGGGCATGTCTGCTTTTTGGTAGAAGTAGCGAATGCGATTGATGTTTTGCTCCATTTCGGTAAACTCTTGCTCCCGCTTCCTCTGCTTCTCCTGCTTGAGCACCTCATGGGGGGCAGAAAGGCGGTTGTAGTTAGGGATCCGTTGCGTGCCTGTGGTTTTGCTCGCAGCAGGCACACGGTGGCCTCCGGTTTGTCGGCTGTTGGCCTTGTTGGAGTTGAAGAAGAAAGAGAGCATCGGCAAACCTCACACAAACAGATAAACGGCGGGAGCTTAACGCCAAGTCAACAATATCAAGTTTAGGTGAAGAAGCCTGTGATCCCGATCCTTCTTGGAAAAACCCGTACTTCCGGCGCGGCGCTGTATCTCTCTGCTTTTCCCACCCCCGCGGATGGTCAAGGAAAAGCTGGGGTTTGGCCTCAAGCCAATCTATTCATGAGTCCAGCCTACCGTGTTTACAGGGAAAATGACTGAGATCACGTCCGAGAGTACAAGGTATTTAACTGATGGGGGGGTTCGGGGGGCTATAAGTCCCGCGCTCTACCCGTAGGGTGAGCGTCGGGATACATGGACTCCCCGCGCTTGCCGCCTCCCCTCATTGGCGTAGCCTGCGCTCTGCGCATAGGCATTTACCAGTAGCTATAGCTTGTGGTAAACTATCACTATGCTGACCATGAACTACACTTACCGGATCTATCCAGATGCCGTGCAGCAGGCTGAACTGCGGTCGTGGCTTGAGACGTGCAGAAGCGTGTACAACTACGCTTTGCGCGAACTCAAGGACTGGATTGCTTCGCGTAAGTGTCCCATAGACAGATGCTCACTGGAGAAGGAATACATCATTCCTGCCGATGAGCCATTCCCGTCTTATCATCGCCAGCAAAATAACCTACCCAAAGCAAAGAAGCAATTCCCGCATTTGGCTAAGGTACATTCTCAGGTTTTGCAGACTACGATTCGCAGACTGCACGATACTTGGGAAGCATTCCAGAAGCGGGGATATGGGTTCCCCCGTTTCAAGAAACAAGGCCAATTAAAGTCTTTTGTGTTTCCCCAGTTCAAGGACAATCCCATCTCCGGCAGCAGTATCAAGCTACCAAAGATAGGAAAAGTGCCTATCAACTTGCATCGTCCTATCCCAGATGGGTTCAAGGTCAAGCAGGTGAGGGTACTGTCCAAGGTAAGAGGGACGCAATGGTATGTCGTCGTTACCATCGAATCGGACATATCGGTTTCCGATGCTCCGGTTCACGGTCGTGCGATTGGGATTGATCTGGGATTGGAACGGTTTTTGACGGTCTCAGATGGCAGCTTCCAGGAGCGGCCCAAGTTTTTTAGGTCGATGCAACGCAAGCTGAAATTGCTGCAACGCAGAGCGGCACGAAAACAGAAGGGTTCTCAAAACTGGGAGAAGGCGCAAATCAAAGTGGCTAGAATGCACCATCGGATTGCAAACCGTCGCAAAGATTTCCATCTGAAAACGGCTCATAAACTTTGCGACCAGGCGCAAACCATCTTTGCAGAAGACCTCAATGTCACAGGCTTGACACGGGGAATGCTGCGAAAAGATTGTGTTGATACCGCCTTTGGGCAATTTCTGTCTCTGACGGAATGGGTGTGCTGGAAGCGGGGGGTGTACTTTGCCAAGGTCAACCCCAACGGAACCAGTCAAACCTGCCCTAATTGCCTTGCTACTGTTAGCAAAGGGTTGGGGGTTAGGGAGCATCATTGTCCTGAGTGTGGGTATCGGACGCATCGGGATCATGCCGCCGCAGAAATGGTTTTGCATCGTGGGCTAGAAAATGTAGTAGCCCAGGGACTCTGGGGAAGGGAAACCGCCTGTCAAGTCGGTCTGTCGGGGGTCTATGACCTAGATAAGTGGCGTGGGGCAGGAATGCCTAACCGCGAGGTTGGGAAGCCCGCGCTGTACCCGTAGGGGCAGCGTCGGGAGGATGTCACGTATCTTCACGTCCTTTTGTTCGGGATCCCTGTATCGGATGTACTTTCCCGCAGGCCGCTACAGGTGGGATTCATCTCCGCTCAGCAGCCAAGTGACCGATACCCCCAACGCCTTGGCAAAGGCCACCAGTTCCTTGTCGATGACGCGCCGTTTTCCCTTTTCCACCTGGCCAATTTTGACGTAGTCCAACTGCACACCGTACTTGGCCAAGCGACCCGCCAGTTGATCTTGGGTGAGTTGCAGCTTCTCCCGTACCCAGCGCACCCGCTCCCCAATCAAGTTGGCCGATGGATGGTGCCGGTCGTTAGACTCCATAGGAGCAGAAAGCCGTAAATATTCTTTTCCAGACTGAGGAAGTTGAGGGATCCTCACATGGTAGCCTGAGCTGGCAAGGTTCCCTTTTCCTGGGATCCCACCCGGCAGCCGTTGAGCTGACTGGCTCAGGAACAATCTTATCTCAAGGTCTAGATCGAAAATCGCTTACCGCTTTTTGCCGGGCAACCCCTTGCCTACAAGGACTTGGCGGACGGGATCCCTGCTGTTCCCGCATCTAAACGGAAAAATCTCCGGACAAAAAAGAGGGTCATGATCGATTTTCGCTCGCAGCAGCAGCAGAAACCTTTTTAGACTGGGAGATGAAGTTCTCTCCTCACCTGGCCGTGGTTTTTTCTCGTCCTCATCCTGAACACTCTGCCTCTTCGCCTCAGGAGTTTGACGATCTCTGGTTCGACCCTGAGTCTGCCCCCCAAGATGCTCTTGCAGAAGTTGATCCAGAGCCGGTTGCCGGCGGATCCCGGTTGAACGAGGACGCTGTCGATCACTACCTGAATACCATCGGTCGCGTGCCCCGCATCGATCACGCTGAGGAAATCGAGCTGTCGCGCAAAATTCAGCAAAAGCTCCTCATCGATCAAGCCCGGCAGGAATGGCGGCAACAGCGGGGGGAGGATCCCAGTGACGAGGCTTTGGCCGAGGCCCTGCAGATTTCCGTATCCACCCTACGCTCCCGCATCCGACAAGGGGAGCAAGCTCAACGCAAGCTGATCAACGCCAACCTGCGCCTGGTGGTCAGCGTTGCCAAGAAATACCTCAATCGGGGGGTGCCGTTTTTGGATCTGATCCAAGAGGGCAATATCGGGTTGATCCGGGCCACCGAAAAATTCAATGCGGAGCGGGGGTTTCGCTTCAGCACCTATGCTCATTGGTGGATTCGCCAAGGCATTACCCGTTGCATTGCCAATCAAGCACGGACGATTCGCCTGCCGGTACACATGGTCGACAAAGTGCGCCTGCTCAAGCGCACCAACCGCGAGCTGATGAAGCTACAGGGTCGGCGGCCCACCGAAGTGGAGCTGGCAGAAGCCCTGGGCATTAAAGTCAAGAAACTGCGCATGATCCAGCAGGCTGCTGCTTTGCCCCTGTCGCTGGATGTGCCGGTCGGCCAAGAAGGAGAAAGCCGCCTTGGAGATTTGCTGCAAGATGAGCGGCAAGAGCAGCCCTTTCAAGGGATCCTCGTGCAATCCATGCAGCAGGATGTGCGTTCTGCCATGCAAACCCTCAAGCCGATTGAGAGGCAGGTGCTGGAGTTGCGCTATGGGTTAGATGGGCAACAGGCAAGAACCCTGCGGGAGGTGGGGGATCACTTCAACCTGACGCGGGAGCGGATTCGTCAGATCGAGCGAGATGCCCTGCGCAAATTGCGGGTGGGCTATTCTTCGCGGGCTTTGGCTCAGTACATTCGCTAGTGGCTACAGGCCTGGCAGACCGATTTCCGGGCCAGCTTCTGCCCAGGGATAGCCTTTTTTCAATCTTCTTGGGTTGAACACCATAGCCCCTTGCAGCGGCGATGATAAGGATCCCTTATCCCCACGGCCAGATCTGGTCAAGACGACTTTAGCGGGCAACTTCTCTGGCTGTTAACTCGGACGATCTGCTTTCTCCAGTGTTAAGGCACGATACTGCCAGCGCCTTGGCCTTTGTGCATTTCTGCCCTTGATCACCGGCATAGTAAAAAGGCTCAGGTCGTTGACCCAAGCCCGCCTCAGCATACTCATACCAGATGCCAGGAACCAGACTTGAACTGGTGACACGAGGATTTTCAGTCCTCTGCTCTACCAACTGAGCTATCCCGGCTCTGGATCTACTATCTTACGATGCCGAGAGGGCTTTCGACAACTGGTGGCGCCCCCAATTTAGCCAATCAATTTCTCCAAAGCCTCCATCTGGGGGATGCAGAGAACATCTCGAGTGCGATCCCGGCGGATCAGCTCCTCTTGCTCCAGCTTGGACAGGACGCGAGTGACCGTTTCCCGGGCTAGGCCACTTAGGCTGCTCAGCTCCCGATGGGGCAAGTTGGGGATCTCTACGCCACTTCGGCTAACCCGGCCACGGGATTCGGCCAAAAACAGCAGGATATCGGCAACACGGGCCGTACTACTGGCCTCGCGCAACTGCAGACGACGGTTGATCTGCCGTAAGCGGCGCGACATGAGCTGAGCAAGGCGGATGCCGGCCTGAGGATCAGAAGCCAAAAAAGCCAGGAAGTGTTGGGCCGACAGACAACTGACTTTGGTGGCGGTTAGAGCTACAACGTCGGTAGAACGAGGCGCTTCGTCCAAAGCAGCCATTTCCCCGAAGATTTCCCCTGGACCAAGAATGGTGAGGGTGATCTCCCGGCCTTCGAGATCATGGGTGCGAATCTTGACCCACCCTTCCAGGATGAAATAAACGGCGTTACCCCAGTCATTTTGTAACAAGATGGCCTGATTGACTGGGTGGGAGCGCAACGACATTTGCCCGGCCAGCGGCTCTAGCCTCTCAGGAGGAAAGCCCTCGAACAGGAGCATCAGGCGAAGGTCATCTGGAGTTACATCGCTCACTGTTGGATCCTCCTGCACGGGGTTGGTTCTGGTTGAGTGGGATGGGAAAAGGGTAGGCCTGCACAGACACGTCAACATGCCCCTCAGCCTACCGTCTCTCTCAGGTCTATGGCCCGCCGAGGCGAACTGCGTAGCGATAGGGCAGGGCTTTAGACCCAATTTTGACCGCTACTTTGGAAAGGGATCCCTGCCCAAAAAAGCTGCTGCCATTCTCTAACCCAGAAACGGCAAAATCCATCTTGCTGATAGCAATTTTCTCGAGTTTGTGCAGTTTGAGTCGAGATCTAGACCTGCTGAAGTTGAGATGGCCAATCTTGGCTGGTATCCAAAACCTTTAAAAAAGGCCGTTCCGAATCGGAAAAATCCTGCCAGTGGGCCTGCTGTTGGGAGAGCATCTCGGCGGTGGCATCAGCAATGTCGGCAGAGTGCTGCTGATCTCCATCGCTGGAACCAGCTGGGGCCAAGAGGGGTTGAGGAGCTGGGCTGCGGCGTTGCAGGCGCTCCCGCAAAACAGGTTCAGGGGCGTAGCAGTGGAGGATGCGCAGTGGGATCCCTTGGCGTTGGGCCTGATCAATGGCCATCCCCCGCAGGGCTTGCCGGTCAAACTTGGCGTCCAGAATCACGGTGTAGCCTTCCTGGGCCAGCTCTACTCCCAACTGCACCAAGCGGCGGTAGGTTTTATCGGTCATCTCCGGGGTATAAACCTCCGGCCCCCCCCGTTGCCGCAGAGGGATCCCGGCCAAATGCTTGCGCACCGCATCGGAGCGAATGTGAATGGCTCCCCGCTGACGGGCCAAGTGGCGGGCTACCGTGCTTTTGCCGGATCCCGACAATCCCGACATCAGGAACAACTGCCCCCGCTTGGGGAGGGTGTATTCCCAGGCAAGACGGTAATAGCGGGCGGCGGTGCTAAAGGCTGTGGCCTTGGCTTCCTCTGCTGCATTGGGATCCTCCAGCAAAAAAGAGGCGACCTTGGCTCGCACGTAGGCTTGGCGGTTGAGATAAATAGGCAAGATCTTCAGCCCTTCCCAATCTCCGGTTTCTTCCAGGTAAGTGTTCAAATAGACGTTTCCCAGATCGGGGCGATGGCGGGCATCCAGATCCATCACCCCATAGGATACGTCGTACATGACATCCACAAAGCGGAAGGCTTCGTTGAACTCGATGCAATCAAAAAGCAGGATCTTCCCTTCCCAAAAACAGATGTTGCCTAGGTGCAGGTCTCCGTGGCATTCACGAATGCGGTTTTGTTCTATTCTTTGTTGAAACAGCTCCTGCCGCTCAGCAAAAAAGCGATCGGTGTAGGCTTGGGTTTCTCGATATTGCTGAGCTGTTTGTGGGCCGCCGACGTAGCGCTGGGTTTGGGCGTAATTCTCGTCAAAGGCTTCTCGCACCCGTTCTGGCCGGCCAAAGCTGCGGATGTAGTCGTTGGTCTCGGTTTGGGCATGAAACGTCGCCACCACCCGCCCCAGCTCCTCCATCAAGGACGGCGTTAGCTCTCCCCGCTCAAACAGGTTGCTGAACAGTTGCTCTTGGGGAAATTGCCGCATTTGCAGAGCGTATTCTATGGGCTCGCCGCTGCTGTTGAACTGAAATCGGCCATCGGTCTGGACAATGGGCAACACTTGCAGATAAAGGCCGGGAGCACCGCGCTGGTTCATGCGCAGCTCTTCTTGGCAAAAGTGGCGCCGCCTCTCCAGGGTGGTGAAGTTCAAAAAGCCAAAGTCCAAAGGCTTTTTCACTTTATAGGCATAGTCGCCTGTCAGCAGAATATAGGAAATGTGGGTTTGAATAAGCCGAATGGGATCCTGTACCGGATGGGGGTAGAAGGCGGGATCCAGCATCGCTTGGATCAAGGGGGGCAGGTGGGTATCGACCATGAAAAACGATAGAGATGGAAAAAGGGCTTGGACGGGGATCCCTACCTTCTGCCAACAGAGCAGACTCTCCTATTCCCCAAAGGGCAAGGCGGCTTCCTGAGGGGAAAGACGAATAAGGCTGATCCCCTGCTGAATTAGCGTATCTTGAGCAGCGCTGGAAAGGGCGTAGGGCCAGACCAGATATTTGGTGTTGATGTAGTCTTGTCCGCGCTTGGCCAGGTTTACCTGTTCCGAGAGCATGCGCACGTCTGGCCCGCGGCTGATAGTGGCTTCGGCCCGGCGAATGCGCTGCATCAGTTGGCTGAACAGCTCTTGGGGCTGCTGCACAAACACCACAATGGCCAAGTCACAGGGGTTGTAATAGTTGCCGATGCCGCAGAGGAGCAGGGCTTCACTGGAGAGAACAAGGGTTTCTTGATCCCCCAGAGCCACCACCGGATACAGAAAGGTGCGCACATCCTCCAGTTGCCAGTGGTTAAAAGAGTGGCTATCTACCTCCCCCCGCACCCAAGAGGAGATGGCAGGAAAAACTGCTTCGCTCAACAGTCGATAGGCCGTCTGGGGTCGCCCTAGCCAGCAGAGGGCATTTTCGTAGAAGCTCTCGTTCTCCAGCAGGTGGGGGGTGAGAGGAGCAACCATGGGCAGATCCTCAACGGGCTTTCTCCAGCATGCCTACTGGGGGATGGTTAAGGCAATTTTGCCCAGAACGGATCCCTGCTCCAGCAACCGGTGGGCGGCAGCCGCTTCGGCCAGAGGAAAGGTGTGGCTGAGCTGGATCCGCAGTTGGCCTTGGTCGATGAGGCGGGCACATTGCCTGAGGATTTCCGCCTGATTTTGTTGGGCGTTGGTCAGGCTTTTCAGCATCGGGGTGAGCATCAGCTCAAATCCCACCCGCAAGTTGCGGTCGCG
The DNA here is from genome assembly GCF_054060015.1 of Thermostichus sp. MS-CIW-25. Lineage (NCBI taxonomy): Bacteria > Bacillati > Cyanobacteriota > Cyanophyceae > Thermostichales > Thermostichaceae > Thermostichus > Thermostichus sp. MS-CIW-25. The sequence continues at coordinate 25,196 of NZ_JBSSCS010000024.1, read as the reverse complement.
GGCCACCCGCCAGTCCGTCTCCGGAGCCGGAGCCAGCAGGGTGACGATATCTCCGTACACGCGCACTGCGGGGAAGGTCTGCTCCAACACCGCGCCGCCCAAGGTATCCAGGGCAAGATCCACCCCCTCCCCCCCTGTCCAGTCCAAAACGGCGCGCACAAAGTCTGTCTGCCGGTAGAAGATGGGCAAGCCGGCGCCTAGGGAACGGACAAACTCCGCCTTTTCCGGGGTGCTCACGGTGGTGGCCACTTTGGATCCCCGTAGACGGGCCAGTTGAATGGCCACATGGCCAACTCCACCCGCTCCCCCGTGGATGAGCACACTTTGGCCGGCCTGGAGACGTCCCCGGTCGTACAGCGCTTCCCAGGCGGTGATCAGCACCAGCGGGGCAGCGGCAGCTTCTGCAAAGCTCAGAGTTCTGGGCTTGGGGGCCACAAAACGCTCGTCCACCACGATCAGCTCAGCGTAATTCCCCGCCTGCTTGCCCAGACCCCCGTGGCAGAAGTACACCTCGTCTCCCACCGCAAAGTGCCTAACTCCGGATCCCACAGCTTCCACAATGCCGGCACCGTCACACCCCAAAATGGCCGGCATCTCTTCTGGATAAAAGGTGCCCCGTCGCCGCAGCTTGGTGTCGATGGGGTTGACGCCGGCTGCTCTCAGGCGGATGCGCAGCTCCCGCTCACCGCGAATCTGAGGTTCAGGTACTTCTCGAAGCTGCAGAACCTCTGGCCCGCCGGGCACACTCATGACTACGGCTTTCATGCGCTCAAGTTGATCAGTTCCAGTTGGATTGAACCGCTCAAAGGATGCAAGGTAGAGTTTGTTCCAGTGGTGAGGAGATTGGCGGTGTTGCTTTGCAACACTGCGGAGTCTTGCAGACGCTCTCCGTCCATTCTAGAGTCAGGCGTTACGCTACACCCCCAGCTCAAAGCCCCCATTGGGCGGAAAGGGCTGTGTCGAGAAATTCCCGAATTAGGGGCAGCACTTGTTCCCCATGCAAGGCAGGGATGGCGTGGCTGGCGCCGGGCAAGATCTTGAGCTGAGCCCCAGGGATCCCTTCTGCGTAGGTTTGGCAGTGCCAGAGGGGAATGGTGTCGTCCTGTTCGGCGGCGATCACCAGTGTGGGGGCCTGAATGTGTTGGAGATAACGTTCAACCGTATCGACGGCAGCTTGCGGGCGCAGACGTTGTCGAAGAAATTGCCGAGCGACTGGCTGTTGGCGCAGGGATCCCCGCAACCACAAGAGCTGGGCCAGTTGGTCTTCCCAATGCCACCAGCGGGCCAAGGGGGTGATCGCCCGCAGCAACCAATCTACCCAAGCGCTTTCCCAAAGCAAGGGCCGCAGATGGTTGTAGCGTCTCACAAAGCCGTCGTCGCGGATCCCGGCAGGAGCCAACAAAACCAACCCCCGCAGCGGATACCGCACGGCGTAAGCTGCCGCCACCCATCCCCCAAAGGAATGGCCCACCAAAACCGGAGCAGCTAGGCCCAGCGTTTGGACAAATCCGCGCACAAACTCCACTTCTGCAGCGATGTCGTAGCGCAAAGCCGGTTGGCCGGACTGCCCGAACCCCAGCAAATCTAAGGCAATGCAGCGATACTCGTCTCCCAGCTCTTGCATCAGCGGCCACCAGTTGGCGTGAGTGGCCATAAAGCCATGCAGAAACAGCAGTGGGATCCCCTTTCCCCACTCTCGATAGGCAGCCCAACAGGACTCTGCCCCTGCGATGCTCAGCCCTTTCAATTCCACCCTGTGCAGCGGGATCCCTTGAACGCGGGCTTGTAACTCTGCCAAGCGCTGGGCCAGGGGGAGTCGTTCCAACAGCGTTTGCCTGGTCATCGGCTTGGGGTCAGTAGACACAGACAGATTCAGCAGATGCAGTTTCTTCCGGAGCAGCATTGGCTACAGCGAATGCACCTATACGGAAATATCTCTCGTATCTCTTTGAACAGGGATCCTGCTCAATCCACCGGAATCTACCTGGGATCCCATCAACTCGGAAAAGGCCGTAACGCATCGCAACTTAGCCGATCAACTGCAAATGGGGCGGGGGAGTTTTCAGCCAGTCTTGGCGGGTCAGCAGCCCTTGGAGGAAGCGGGTGGCTGCCTGCGATTGATAGCGCTCTGGGTTAAAAGCCAGCCAGAGGGTACGCCGTATCTGCAGCCCTTCCACCACCAGCTTTTGGAACCGTCCCTGTTCCACATCGGATCCCACTGCCACCATGGACAGAAAGGCCACCCCCAACCCCGCCTGGACGGCATTTTTGATCGCTTCAATCGAGCTGAGTTCCAGCCGCACGTTCAATTGGGCCGGGTTAATGCCGTGGCGGTTCAGCACCCGATCGATGGTTTGCCGAGTGGAAGACTGGGGATCCAAGGTGATGAAGGGCAAAGCCAGCAGATCCACAAGAGCCGGAGAGTCGATGGCACACCCGGGAGCACCGACCAACACATATTCATCTTCCGCCAGAGCCATCACCTTCAAGTGCCGCTGCAGCTCAAAGGGGATCTCCCCGCCAACAATGGCCACGTCCAACTGGCCGTCCACCAACTTCTGGGCAATTCGCCGCGTGGATTGCACCAAGAGCTGTACGGAAATTTGTGGATAGCGGCGGTGATATTGGGCGATCAAAGAAGGCATTACATAGGTGCCCACCGTTTGGCTGGCCCCCAAAACCAGATGCCCCCCCTCCATTTTCTGCAAATCCGCTAGGGCCTCGACGGCCTCACGGCACAGCTTGAGGATGCGCTCGCTGTACTGCAGCACCACTTTCCCGGCATCCGTCAGCTCCACCTTGCGCCCACTGCGGTCGAACAGCACCACCCCCAACTGTCGCTCCAGGTTCTGTACTTGCAAGCTGACGGCAGGCTGGGAGACAAACAGGCTATCGGCAGCACGGCGAAAGCTACCCTGCTGGGCAATTGCCCGCACGATGAGGAGCTGATCTAGAGTAAACGGCAACTCATCCGCCATAGGGAACTCCAAACCCCACAGTGGGATCCCTTACGTTTCCCTGAAAAGCTGGGCAGCCCGCGTTTGGAAACCCACACGAGATCATCATAAACAAGCGAGAAATCCCAAGAGAGCAGCTCAACCCTTTCCCGGCAGCTCGGCTCTGGGGGGTGACCAGCCAAGAGTGAAGAGGAGAGCTCAGAATCTTCGGGCTGTTTCTCTGCCATTCGGAGCAGCTATGCCCACAATACCTACCTGATACATTTACGCTGAACACTGCTGTTCGCTTGCGTGGCGTAGCCACACATCACTGTTCAACTATGCAGCGATAGCATTCTGTTTGTTTCCAACCAGAATGGCGGTATCCCGCAAAGCTTTGAGTAGAATACCCAAAGCGCAGTTTCCGTGTCGTCTTACTACCAATTTTCTGCTTTGCTTTGGCTACCATGTTGGCAGACTCGGAAGTAAACAGAAAGATCAACTGGTAGTAATCCGTACTGAACATATTATACATTATTTTCAGTATAGTTGAGCTTATTATTGACTAGAGTCATGCTCTCACCGACCGGCGGAAGATGGCTGTTGAGATTATTCTCAACAAACAGGCCGGCAATTCCAGCTCTGGGTTTGGCTTGGTCTCTAGCGAGGGCCGTAGGTTGTCCAATAGCCGCGTCCTTGTCTTTTGGCTGCATCGGCAGCTTCAGTAAGAATGGGGCCGTACTTCAAGCCATCGGTTTGAGGCGACAACAGGCCATGCCCCAAAAACAGCATTTCCTGGTTGATGAGGGTATTGGCTTGCCAAACGTAGGCAGGCAAGGTGGGAGCAGGGGCTAGGGCAGGATCCAACTCCAAAAACACCTCACGTCCCAGCAGAGCAGTCTGCAGATATTGGCCGGCATTGTAAACTGCCAGAGGGGTTTGTCCGCGCAACTCCGTCCAGTTGGGGTTGATCGGGTCAGGCAAGGGATCGATCCCGATCAGTTGCACCAGCCGCAAATTCAAGTCTCCTTCAAGCTGGACAACCAGGGTGTTGTAGTTGACCACCCGAACCACGGCTGCACGTTTGAGGTCGCGCAGATCTGGACGCGCCACCAATGTTAAAGCCCAACCGGGCAATGTCGAGAATATCAAAGGCAAGGCCAGAAAGCTGCCCAGCTTGATCAGGCTCCGTCCATTGGATGCCAGCAGGGATCTGGAGCGGGGGGAAGTCGGAGCAGAACGCAGGGATTTTTGCAGCATGGACTTTAGCCGTTGCATGGCGGACTTGACAATAGGGATGGTTCGCATGCTTGACCTTTGGATCTCACACCGCCCTCACACCGCCGCCTACTGGGCTTCAACGCGGGATCCGGCTCACCTGCCGTCACTCTACAAAAAATTGGGGCAGATGGGTCAGGTCTGGAAAATCTCTCTCGATTTTTGTCTTGATTTTTAGATGTGCTACCCATCCGGTCAGCAGTTGTCAGCGCTGACAACCTGTGGTTGGTCATTTCGATTCAAACTGGGACACTGTACCCACACCTAAAACATGCATGAAACATGCATGGGGCCACAGGGCTTTTCTCAGCTGCCCAGGCGTCTCACCCTAAACTGAAGTGACTAAGTCCTTCCGAGCAGCAGGATTGTCTTTTGGTCTTCTCTCTTTGCGAAGGAAAGGGGGAGTGCTTGGAAACCTTTTCAATTCAGTTTGAAACATTACAGTTGTCCAACTCTCAAATCTCTCAAAAGCGCAGCCCCTAGAGGGTAGCAGGGTTCTTTTCGACTGCTTCGGACAAGAGGGAGTTGACCAGCACGGTTACCAACCCCAGTCGATTGCCCGCCAAAATATCCGTCAACAGGCGGTCTCCCACCATAGCCACTGCTTCTACCGGCAAGCCCATCTGGGCTACGGCCCGCCGCAAGGCCCGCCGTGAGGGTTTCCCAGCGCGGTGAATGTAGGGCAGGTTCAGGCTTTCTCCGATTTGTTGGATGCGGCTGCGATTGAGGTTGTTGCTCACCAGCCAAATTTGAAAGTGCGGACGCAACTGCTCCAGCCAAGCAGCCACAGCGGGATCCACCTCAACTTGTCGGCTCGGCACCAGTGTACCGTCTACGTCAAAGATGATGCCTTTTACCTGCCAGGCCCACAGGTCTTCTGCCCGCAACTTTAAGACAGTGCCGGCCACCACCAGATCCGGTTGCAGGAGCTTGAACCAAGGTTTGTGTACCATCCGCTCCGAAAGACCTACGAAACGCTAACAAACACTGCCAGAGTGTTCAGTGCCTGCCGCGCTTCTGCTTCCTTCCTGCTTCAGCGACCCATGACTAGCGGCAGAGTTCACCCCCACCACCCCGCCAGAGGAGTCTCCACAGGCGTCACTTCCCCCAGAGCTTGGGGTAGTTCTGTACCACCGCAACAGGTTTAGGGCTGCATTCAAGTCGCGGTCTAGCTCCAGACCACAACACGGGCAGCAAAACACCCTTTCCTGCAGTGGCATCTTCTGTCGGTGCCCACACCCTGAACACAGTTGGCTGGACGGATAAAACCTATCCGCCACCACCACCTGACAGCCGTAGAGCCGGGCCTTGTACTCTAGCTGTCGCCGTTCGCGATAGCGGGACGGAGTCCTCAACTCGTAGAACCCACAGTCTGACAGGGATCCCGCCAGCTTGCGGTTCTGGAGCAGGTTCTTTACCTGCAAGTCCTCTACCACCACCACCCGGTATCTCTTGGCCAGGTAAGTCGTCAGCTTGTGCAGACTGTCTTGCCGATCGCGTAAGCGGGACGGAGTCCTTATGTCTGCCACCCGCTTGTGAGCTTTGCCCAACTGCACCACCGCCTTCTTGCGGTTGGTGGATCCCTTCTGCTTGCGGCTCAGCCGCCGTTGCAGCCTAGCCAGCCGCTGCCTGGCCTTGCGGTAGGGCTTGGGATTCGCAAATACTTCCCCGCCGGAGCAGGTGGCCAGGTGATGGATACCCAAGTCCACTCCCACCACCTCTCCGGTCTTCTCCACCTGGGGTGTTGGAGCTTCGTACTTGAAGGAGATGTACCAACGCCCAGCGCGAAGGCTGATGACCACGTTCTTGGGTGTGGTCGCCGGAAGCAGCTCTGCACAGCGCAGCCAACCAAATATGGGCACCTTGATGCGGTTGCCAGAAATGCGGATGCTGCCTTCTAGGTAAAAGCTGTCCTGCACCCCCTTGCGCTTGAAGCGGGGAAACTGACCTAGCCCCTTGCGCCAGCGCTTAAGGGCCTGCTCCAGGTTGCGGAGTGCCTGCTGAGGGGCGCATTTGGAGACCTGGTAGTACCAGGGATGCGCTTGCTTCACTTCAGCTACCAGGCGCTTGTGCAGGTCAATGGCGGTGGGGAGTTTTTGCTGGTTCTCCAGGGCTTGCCGACAGACCTCTAGGCCCCAGTTGTAGGCGTGGCGGGCTACCCCAGCATGTTGAGCTGCTAGAGTTGTTTGCTTGTGGTTGAGGATGAGTTGTGTTTGGAAGCCCAGTAACATGTCCGCCACACCGCAGAGCGTCCATGAGTTTCGTGCAACTTTTGGCTTGGCGCTCACCAGCCTCTTCCAGCTTTAGGTAGCCAATGTTGACTACTGTAAGGTTTTCGGCCTACTGCTGTCAGCCCTCCTCGGCTAAGGACTGGGTTGAGGACTATGGTGGGATCCCTGGGCAGCTTGCCGACGCTCTTGAATAATTTGCAATTGGGCTGCCTCGTGCTCTGCTAGGGTTTTGCTGAAAATGTGAGTGCCATCGTAGCGGGCCACGAAGTAGAGATAGTCGGTCTGCTCAGGCTGCAAAACGGCTTTTAGGCTGGCCAAGCCCGGACTGGCGATGGGACCAGGGGGCAAGCCCGGGTTGAGGTAGGTGTTGTAGGGAGAGGGGGTACGCACCTCCGCAAGGGTGAGGCGGCGATCTGGGGTTTGCCGGATATTCAAGGCATACTCCAGCGTCGGATCGGCTCCCAGGGGGATCCCTTTCTTAAGCCGGTTCAGAAAGACACCTGCAATCAAAGCGCGTTCTTCCGGCACCACGGCCTCCCGCTCCACAATGCTGGCCAGGGTAACCCACTCGTGCAGAGACAGGGAAGTGGTGTGCTGGCGAAACAGGGGCAGGGCCACCGCGACAAATCGCTGCAGCATGGCGTCGACCACCATCTGGGCCTTTTCCCGATCCGGCAGGGATCCCTCCACCTGTTCGATGGGGAAAAGATAGGTGTCTGGGAACAGGTAGCCTTCTAGAGAGCTCAAGTGGGGGGGCAGCCAATCGAGGGGGGGAATCACCCGGGTCACGGCAATGAAGGCATCGGCTGCCAGCCAGTTGCGCTGGGCCAGAGCCTCTGCCATTTGCTCGATGCGCCAACCCTCCGGGATGGTCAGACGTCTTTGCAGGATCCTTCCCTGCCGCAGTTGCTGGGCCACGGCCAGCATGTCCTGGTTGGGATCCAAAGCGTAGGTGCCCGCCTGAAACACCCAGTCGCGCCCGAAGGTGCGGCTCCACAGCTCCCAAGCCAGAGCTGAGCGAATCACCCCTGCTTGGCGCAGTTTTTGCCCGATCAGACGGCTGCTGCTGCCCGGCTGGATTGTTACTTGGATCGGTTCTGGGCCGCCCACCGGCTGGAGCCAGGTCTGCCACTGCCAGTAGCCCAATCCCCCGACCAGAACCAACAGGAAAATCAAGCTCTGCAAAAGACGCCGACCCCAGCGTTCGCGTAAGCGTTGCGTAGCAACATGGGGTGACCTGGGTATAGCGCCTTGGGCAGCAGAGCATTTGGGCAAGACGGGATCCTTTTGGGCCGAATGCTGAACGTAAACTACCCGACACCAACCGCTAGGCGGTACGGAGCGGGCTTTTAGTAGCCCTGCAGTTAGCAAGCCAACCACGAGCCTCTGGGGTGGTTTACAGCACCCCCAATCGACCGTTACCAGTGCCTTAAACAACCGTTTCTGGTGTCCGCAGTATTATTATAGCATTCCTCCCGACACCGACCCTACGGGTACAGTGCGGGGCTCCTGCAATTTCTAGCTGATCTGTCATTGCCTTTCCCTCCAAACGGCCTGAGCACACCCTTGAGCCAGGCTATCCTTCGGACTCAATCCTGGCTAGGGCGTCGCCGGACTCTCAAGGCCGATTTCCCCCCTAACTTGGGATCAACTCTCCTGGGCTGGGGATCCCGTTGTTCTCGACCGTCCGCTGTCCGATCCAAGTGCCGATGGGTTCTCCCTGCACCACTCGATAAATATTGCCAGGGGTAGTCAGGTCAAAGACCACGATGGGCAATTGATTTTCCTTGCAGAGGGCGATGGCGGTGCTGTCCATAACCCGCAGATCGCGGTTCAGCACATCCTGATAGCTGAGAACATCGTAGCGGCGGGCCTGGGGGTGGGTCTTGGGATCCGCATCGTAAACTCCGTCCACCTTGGTGGCTTTGAAAATCACCTCGGCATCGATCTCCGCCGCCCGCAAGGCCGCAGTGGTATCGGTGGTGAAGAAGGGGTTGCCAGATCCTGCCCCAAAAATCACCACCCGCCCCTTTTCCAGGTGACGAATGGCGCGGCGACGAATATAGGGCTCCGCCACCTCCTGCATGGCGATGGCCGTCTGCACCCGGGTGGGGATCCCGGCTCGCTCAATGGCATCCTGCAGGGTTAAGGCGTTGATGACGGTGGCCAGCATCCCTACGTAGTCGGCAGAAGCCTGATCCATCCCTTGGGCAGCCGCCTCTTTGCGCCCGCGCCAGATGTTACCCCCTCCCACCACAATCGCCACCTGCACACCGGCCCGTACCACTGAGGCCACTTCGCCGGCAATGGACTTCAAGACCTCGGGGTCGATCCCGTAGGGGCGCTCCCCCATCAGGGCTTCACCACTCAACTTCAGTAGAATCCGTCGATATTTCATGCTTATCCGCTCCGGCCCACCCCTGCATACGATAGCAGGTTTGTTGAACTAGCTCCGCTCACAGGATTGACCGACAGAGCATCTCGACAAAAACAACCTTACTGCTGTTCTTCGCCAGCGCTGGCCTCGTTGTCGCGGGGGGCAGAACGGAAGCGGCGGCCATTGCGAGCACGACTTTTTTGGAACTGTTTGGCATATTCGCGGTTGCGCTCGGCTTTTTCCCGCTTCAGGTTGCGTTTTTTGGCCATGCTGGTTTTCCTAACCGGTTATCCGGTATGTGGTGGAGTGCTGAAATAAGGCGCTCCCCATCGTAACATGCCTGGTTGGAACTTTTCTGGGGCTTTCTGCTCAACCGGCTATTGGCAGGGATCCCCACAACAAGACTAGGCCCATCACAACAAACCCCACGCCTGCCAGGGTTTTGATCCAGCGAGGTGGGATCAGGCGGGCCACCCAAGCTCCTGCCCACACCCCAATTAGGCTGGTGCTGATCAAAGCAGCAGCAGCGCCCAAAAAGATTACCCCAGCGTTTTGCGAGCGGGCACTGAGGAGCAGGGTCGCCAATTGGGTTTTATCGCCCATTTCGGCCAGCAGAATCGAGCCAAAGCTCACTAGGGCGGCCCGTCCGGCCATTTGCCGCAGCAAAAAAGATGGAGTTTGGCTGTCGTTGTCTTGGATCAACACGTTCTTCTCCGCCCTATCTTGCTGGGTTGGCACTGGTTTCTCAGGGGGGCTAGCCTTCTGGGAGATTATCCCCTCGCCATTCCTGCCACAATACATAGCCCCCGATCACCAGGAACCCTGCACCCGCCAACCATTGTAGCCAGCCCGGGGGAATGACTTGGCCCAGACCTTCTCCCAGCACCACGCTGAAAAAACTGGCGGTCACCAAGGCACCGGCGGAACCGAAAAAGATCGCCCAAGGAGATTGGGATTGGGCACTCATGAGCAAGGTTGCCAACTGGGTTTTATCGCCCATTTCCGCCACAAACACGGTTAAAAAAGTAACAAACCAGAGTTGCAGTGGGGATCCCTCTGGGAGATTGCCGTCGGAAGAGGGGGGGTTAGGGAGGGGCGGTGTCGTCGGAAGTCCAATCTCGGGGGCGGAAGACAAGGCCAAACTCTCCCCGGCAGGCTGGAAATCCACAGCGGATCCATCCCCGTAGAGATAGTGCTGCCCAACGGCCAAGAAACCGAAACAGAGAGCCGAGGACAAAACAATCAGCCCCAAGCCCAGGGCCATTTGCCCCTGCCAAGAACGCGGCGAAGCCATGGCGTCAGACCCTAACCACCGACATGCAGCTTATCCTGTTTTCAGCCGGTTCTGGAGAAGGCAAGAGCGCTAGAGTAGAAGAATCAGGGGCGTTGGCCGAGCGGTTTAGGCAGCAAACTCATAATTTGCCTTACACAGGTTCGATCCCTGTACGCCCCATCGGGAATTGCTGGACGAGGTTTCTGGGTTGAGGGCTGTTGACAGCGGGCCAAGTCGATCTCAATTCCCAAACTGGGAGGGCGGACATAGGACTGCGTTCCGCTAACGCGACCGAGGTCACTCTGGGCTGAGAGAGAACCGGTTGGGCACAGTTTCAAAGACGCGGGTTCAGCTCCGTGCGGGATCCCGTATCTCCAGAGCGAGGGATCCAACGCTCAGGCAAGGTGGTGGGGGATCCCCATTGGGACTGGAGCTGGCTGAGGAATTGTCCCTGCTGGGTGCGAAAGCCGACCAGATCGGATCCGCCATTCATCAGGGCAAACCAAATGTCCCCCTGCGCGGTTGGCAATACACCCGCCAAGGTGCTGACGCTCCTCAAGGTGCCCGACTTGGCAATTAGGATCCCTGGCAACAGACGCCGCTCCAACACTCCCACATCTTGGCCAACGACGGCAAAAGCATCCGCCAGAGTGAGCCCCTGCTCCTCCAGAAGAGATTGGATCGCTCGAAGCAAAGCTACATTGGCCCGCGGAGAAATGCGGTTTTCCACCCCCAACCCGGAGCCGTTGATCAGTTGCAGCTCTTCTGCCGGGATCCCGGCGATGGCCCGAGCGATTTGGGCCACTTGGTCTGCTCCCCCCACCGCATCGGCCAACATCTCGGCCATGGAGTTGTTGCTGTAGAGGTTCATCAGCTTGACCAGGTGAATGAGGGGGGGGGACTCATGTCTGAGCAAAACCTGAGCGCCGGGCGGGATCTGCTGGGCAACCCGCACCGAACCCAAGATCTCCACCTGCGGTCTGGGTGTGCCGGGGGGCAGGGTTGAAAATTGGACCTCCGCTTCTGGCGGCCAACGCCGCGCATCCAGCCCCTGCCGCAACAGGGATCCCGATTGCGCCACATCCCGGGAAAAGTTCATGTAAAAGCGGCCCACCACCACCAGATCCCCGCGCACCTGGCGGATCCCATAGGCATTGAGCAGGTTACCGACGGAGAAGGCTTCCTCCCAGACGAACAAGGGATCCTCCCCCCCCAGAACCCAGAGATCCCCCTGTAGAACTCCCTCAGCAGTTAAGGGGCCAGTGGCCAGCCAGGTGGTAACAAAGCGATGTTGTGGGCCAAAGTGCTGCAAAGCGGCCAGGGTCGTTGCCACCTTGGTCAAAGAAGCTGCCGGCAAGGGTGTGGATCCCTGATGCTGTCCCAAAACAAGGATTCTGTCTTGCTGTCGGGAACGGGCCTCCATCTGCAGCCAAACCCCCTGAGCCGCGGGCGAAAACCCCCGACCGGCCAACTGAGCCAGATAGGTTTCCACCTGAGGTTGCAGGGATCCCTGCTCCGTCGCCTGAGAAGTGGGAGACAAACTCAGCAACAGAGTGGCCGCCGAGAGCAGCCCAACCCAGCTCGAAACCAGCCGCCTACCGGGCCAGCCCCACAGATGTCGTTCGTGCCGTGGCGTCAGCGTTGCGGAGCAGCAGTGTTGTGTAGCACCATGGGGTGCCGCAGGCATAGCACTTTTCATAGCACTTTTCACGGAAAACACCCTCTAAACATCCCGGCAACCGAGGGGGCATCAGCTCGTCAATTCCCAGCCACCCTCTTCCACAGGCTCTACATCGATGGTGCCGGGGGGCGTTTGCCGATAAAAACGTCCGTCTGCAACAAACAGCGGCTCTCCACAATTGGGGCAAAAGAAATGGCTGCCCTCAATGGCTTGCGATTCCGACCCACACACCGGGCAGCGATCGGTGGTAATCCAGCGGCGCGCCCACCAGCGAAAGGCCAGGAGCACCAATACCGGCAAGGACAGCAAAAACAGCAACAGAGCTACCAATCCGGCGACCAGCCACCCCAGCCCGACACTGGTCAGCAAAGCTGCCAACGCCAGGGATCCCAGCCAGAACCCCCAGCCACCCAGAGAAATGGAATAGGTTTTGGGCTGCTCAAACCGCATTTTCGTTTTCCTTCCCCGATCACTACGCTTGCCAACGCTGTCAGGATGCCGCGGGCCTTTTCTTGAGTATGTTAGCCTAGGCGCGCCCGAACACCAGAAACAGTCCGCCACATGGCTCTGCTCTGTAGGCTAGCTCATCCCGGATGGATGAGGGATTGGGTTTCCCGCACCCTTCCCGAGGCTCTCCCGGCAGCCCATGCGCCTCAGTTGCGTCCCTGTTCTATTGGGCCTGAACTGAGCCTGAACGATGTCTTCAGCAACCAAGTCGGGTGGTGTCGTCATAAATGAAGTTATTATCAATTACAGAACTTATTGACTGTTACGGCGACGTTGCCCAACAGCGGAGGGGCGGCATCATGGTCTACACCGAAGAGGCGTTCAAGGCAGAGCTCAATGCCAAAGGCTGGCGAGCCACTCGGCAGCGGGAGATCATCCTGCAAACGTTTCAAAACTTGCCTGAGGGCACGCATCTGAGCGCGGAGGAGTTGCACAAAAAGTTGCGGGAAGACGGCCACAACATTAGCCTTTCCACCATTTACCGCACCGTCAAGCTGATGTCCCGCATGGGCATTTTGCGAGAACTGGAACTGACCGAAGGGCACAAACATTACGAGATCAACCAGCCGGCCCCCCACCACCACCACCATCTGGTGTGCGTCAAGACCAACAAGGTGATCGAGTTCAAAAACAACGCCATTCTTAACATTACTCAGAAGGTGGCCGAAAAGTACGGTTTCAAAGTGTTGGATTGCCAGCTCACCATCATCGGCATCAGCCCAGAAGGGCAGCGCTCGATTTTGTAGCCAAAAATTCCCTAGGGCTCAGGTTCTGAGGCTTTCCCAGAAGGGGAACTGTACTGGGCTGGTAGGAGGATGGGGATCCCGTCAACGGGAGGAAATGCCAGAATAGCTCCCGTGAGGCCAATCGGCAGTCGGCAACCGAGGCAACAGTTGAATGGTTGATGAATAGTTGATCTTCTTCTTCACCCCACTAGATCCGGGAGAGGGCCATGAACGAACAGGAAGTGGTGCAGTGGCTGGAGCAGGCGCTGGCCAATCCCTGCCTTAGGTTACAGGCCAAAGCCCAACCGCTCCAGGAGAGTCACAAGGCTTACGCCCTCGTCATTATGATCAACCGCCCTGCCGGCCTTGCTCTCAACTATGAGGAGTTGACGGCCTGGTTCCAGAAGGCGATTCCCACTCGCTACCCCCAAGTCAAACGGTTGGCCCTCTACAGCCGCCCCATGGGCCAGCAGGCTGCCGACTGGAAAACTCAGGTGAGGCTGGATCCGGAGCCGGCGACAGACAAGGTGGATCCCGGTTGTGTTAGCAGTGCAGAGCACTTTACCGCTACGCGACCCTCTCGCGAACCCGTCAGTGGGACGGAGTCCCCGGAGAGTCCGGATCTAAGCCGCCACTGCTTTGTCAGCGATCGCCAGTTGCTTACCGCCGACCTTCCTCAGCCGCCTGGTTTGCTCCGCCAGGCGGTTTTGGGTTTTCACAGCCTCACTTCTGGGCAAAAGCAGGAGGTTCTGCCCCTCCTGCCCACCTTGTTTCGCAATCCCAGCGCCGTCTCGACGGTGATGCTGTCGGTGGAAGCGGCCTTGTGGCTGGAGCCTCTGAAAAGCCTGAATCCCCACGAGCTGCGTCTACTGAGCGTTTGGCTGAGCCGCTATTGCTTCAACCCCAGCCGCACCCTAGCGGAATTGGATCCCGCCACCTCAGGTCTCAAAACTGGGCAAACCAAGCGCAGCTACCGCGCCCCTCAGGTGGGGGTTTCGCTGATTTTGGCCAGCTTTGCCGGCAACCTGACAATGGCCGCAGGCGTGACTCTGAGCCTGTTGTTCGGTATGGTGTTTGTGCTTTTCCTGGCCATCTTGGGCGTCTCAGAGGGGGGATTTTCCTTGGGCTTTTTCATCCTTGCCGTTCTGCTCACCCTCGCCTTCAACGCTTTGATTTTCTTCTTGTCTCCCTGGCTGATGGACTGGATCCAGCACAGCCTCTATGGCACCGAATGGGTGAGCTTGGCGGAAATTGGGCGTCGCAGCCCAGAGAGTGCAGAGGTGATTCAACGGGTTTGCCGCCAGTACAAGCTGAAGCAGCCGAAGCTGGGGCTGATCCGCGACCAAAACCCCACCGCCTTCACCTACGGCAGCCTGCCGGATACGGCCCGCATCGTCGTCAGCGAAGGGTTGTTCACCTACTTGGAAGATGAAGAGGTGGCTACGGTCTATGCCCACGAGCTGGGGCATGTGATCCACTGGGATTTCGCCGTCATGACCCTGGCTTCCACGTTGGTGCAGATTCTCTACCTTCTTTACGTCTACATGCGGGATGCGCGCGACAACGGCAAAAGGGGCAGCCTCCGCTCCCTGGCCTTGGTCGCCTACTTTTTCTATGTGGCCGGCTCCTACTTGTTGCTCTATCTGTCGCGGGTGCGGGAGTACTTTGCCGACCACTTTGCTGCCGAAACCACCGGCAACCCCAATGGGCTCTCGCGGGCTTTGGTGAAAATTGCCTACGGCATTGTGCAAGAGGGAGAGCGGGAGCGGGATGAGGAAACCCGACAGCGCAGTGCTCGCCTGCTGGAAGGAACGCGGGCTTTGGGGATCTACGATGCCAAGGCGGCGGTGATAGCAGGGACGGCCTACCGGGTTGCCTCGGATCCCGGCCAGGTGGGCAGGGTATTTTTGTGGGATCTGTTTAACCCTTGGGCCTGGTGGATGGAGCTGAACTCCACCCATCCCCTCACGGGCAAACGGGTGCGGGCGCTGAGCACCTATGCGGAGCAACTGGATCTGCCGGTGGAATTCGACATGGCCAGCGTGGTTGCCCAGGGCAAGCAGCTCAACCGGCAACAGCTCTACGGGAACTTTCTGCTGGATATACTGCTGTTGAACGCCGAGTGGCTGGGGGCGATTGTGGGGGCGCTGCTCGGGATCCCGGCTTTGCGGATGGGCTTCTATGAAATGTTTGCCGGGCTGATCCTGATGGGGGTGGGCTTGGGCCTGCTGCTGAAGATGACAGTGATGTACCCCAGCTTAGAAAACCCGCCAGCGTTGACCGTGTTGAAGGCCATGAGCAATCCCTACGCCAGCCCCTTGCGCGGGTTGCCGATGCAGTTGGAGGGGCGGGTGATCGGGCGGGGGGATCCGGGCTATCGCTTTGGCTCCGATCTCAAGTTCCAGGATGAGACAGGGATGATCTTCCTGCGCTATGCTTCCCGCTTTGGGCCGCTGGGCAACTTCCTGTTTGGAGCGCGCCAGGCAGGGGGGGTAATCGGCCAAGAGGGATCCGCAGTGGGGTGGTTCCGACGGGGGGTGGCCCCTTACCTGGATCTGGCCCGCTTCCAAACCCGCCATGGCCAGCCCATCACCAGCTACCATCCCTTCTGGCAGGCTATGTGGGCTGTGCTGTTGTTGGTGGTTGCCCTGCTGGTGATGCTGTTCTAGAGGAGCGCGATCCTCAGCAGCGAAGAGCTCGCCTAGGCCATTTGAGATTGGCTACTTTTGCCCACCGTTAACCCGGGCGTAGTCGTCGCTGAAGCGGACAATGTCGTCTTCGCCCAAGTACTGGCCGTTTTGCACCTCGATAATCACCAGAGGGATGACGCCGGGGTTTTCCAGACGATGCTTGGTGCAAGGGGGCACGTAGGTGGATTGGTTGGCCGTGATGAGCTTTTCTTCATCTCCGCAGGTGACCTTGGCGGTGCCGGCAACGACGATCCAGTGTTCGCTGCGATGGTAGTGCAACTGCAGGCTAAGGCGATGCTTGGGCAAAACCACGATCCGCTTGATTTTGTAGCCAGGGCCCTCTTCCAGCACTGTAAAGCTCCCCCAAGGCCGACTTTCAGCATTGCTCTCGATCAGCTTGTTGAGGGTTTCGGCAGAGAGGGAAGGCGAAGGTTTTTCCGGTGAGGCCAGATTGGCATTGGGGGTTTCCAGCATGGGATGCTCTCCTTGGGAGGCCTACCTGTAGCTTATCTCAACAACCAACTCGAAGTCTGTTTGTTTATCTTTAGAACCACCAACAGATCGGCTTCAGCTCCTGGGGATCCCCAGCCGGTTCAGGTTTGGTAGGGCAGTGGTTAAAATCCTGTGGAATCATGAAAAAGATTTCTGCTCTGCAAAAAGGCCACTTCCCCATGCGTTCTTCCTCTTCTGTCCCTTCTTACCCGGTTCACATCCATGACCGCCAACGGGACACTCACTATCTAATCCAGGTGCCGGCGGATCAATACATTTTGGCCAGCGCCGAGGCCCAAGGGATCCAACTGCCCTTTGCCTGTCGCAACGGCGCCTGTACCACCTGTGCGGTGCGGGTACGGCGGGGATCCCTGTACCAGCCGGAAGCCATGGGCATTTCGCGGGAGTTGAAGGAGCAGGGGTATGGGCTGTTGTGCGTGGGCTATGCCCGCTCGGAGCTCTGGGTAGAAACCCAAGATGAAGATGAGGTGTACGAGCTGCAATTTGGGCGCTACTTCGGCCAGGGGCAGGTCAGGCCAGGGATCCCCATCGAGGATGAGTGATGTCTTCTTCGGCACCGGTTTCGTCTCAACAACTGTCGCCGGATCCCTTGCCCTCTCAGCCGAGGGGCTGGCTGCTGGCGGCAGCGGCGCTGATCCCGGTGAATCTGGCCCCCAGCTTGCTGTTGGCTTTGGTGGGAACGATTCAGGGTTATACCCGCTGCGGTGGCCGGATCCTGCGGGATCCTCTATTTGGACTGGCGGCTCTCCTGAGCCTGGCTGCGGTGGGAGTGGCCTTTTGGGGGGAGGATTGGCGACTGAGCCTGCCGGGGATGTTCAACTACTGGCCTTTTTTGTTGATGCTGCCGGCCTTTGCCGATGCGCTGGCCTCTCGCGGTAGCGGGACGGAGTTCCATCCTGTAGGCCGTCGGCGTTTGGCCCAGATGTTGGTGTTGGGCAGCGGGCTGATGCTGCTTTTGGGTTGGGGAGAAGTGCTGTGGGAATGGCAGGGGCACTTCTTCTGGGGGCCGGTTTGGATCACGGGGGTTGCCGGGGGAGAGCGACCGGCGGCAGCTTTTACTTCCCCCAATATCCTGGCCATCTACCTGGTGATCCACCTGTGTTTGGCGGCAGGGCTGTGGCTGGATCGAGCCGATAGAGACTGGCCACAGGCAGTAGGGCTGGGAGCTGTGCTGGGGCTGGGATCCCTCTTGTTGCTGCTGACGGCCTCTCGCAACGGCTGGGGAGCGGGGGGGCTGGCGCTGGTGATAGGGCTGGCCCTACGGCGCTGTTGGTGGGGGATCGGGATCTTGGTCGGCATAGGGTTGGCTGGTTTGGCTGCTGCTTGGGATTGGCCGGGCTGGCGGGCCGTAGTGCCCCGATTGATTTGGAGCCGTCTGGCAGACACCTTCGATCCTCAATCGCTCTACTTTAGTTCCACCGCCAACCGGCTGGATGCTTGGCAATTCGCCCTGCAGATGGTGCAGGAGCGGCCCTTGACCGGTTGGGGCTGGCAAAGCTTTGCCGCTCTTTACAATGCTCAAGATCCGCCGGAGCTGCTGGGCCATTGCCACAATTTGTACCTGCACCTGGCGGCTGAGGGTGGGATCCCGCTGTTGCTGGGCCATCTGATCCTGTGGGGCTGGATTTTGGCGCGGGGATGGCAAGCTTGGCGGCGCTCGCAAGAAAGCGTCCTGTTGGGGATGCTGCTGGCCTTGACGGCATTTTTTGCCTCAGGGCTTTTGGACGTGGTGATGTTGGATGGCCGCATTCACCTGCTGGTAACCTTACTCTTGGGGGCAGTTTGGGGAGCCAGCCTTGAGCGGCAAAGGGACTCCATCTCCGGCAAAGAGCAAGCCCAGAGAGGTTACCGTTGAGTGCTGCAATGGGATATCCCTTAGCTGGCAGTGAGCCCGGAGTCCATCAGTTGCTCACCGATTTTTGCGACGCGGAAGCAAGCTACAGCCAAGGGGCAGTTTACCTGTAGAGGGTCTTTGCGGTGAACCTGTACCGAGATGTGTTGTGGCCTCTGCTTTTTTCTGGGCTGAGAGCCGACCCGGAAGCGGTCAAGATGGGCCTGCTGCGCGCCTTGCATTGGATCGATGCCACCCAGGCCACCGGGATCCTATCGGCTCTGGAGCGACTGTTTTGCTACCGGGATCCCCGGCTATCGGTGTCGCTGTGGGGCCTTACCTTTCCCAATCCCCTTGGGTTGGCTGCGGGCTTCGACAAAGATGGCCTGGCTCTGGGCGTCTGGCCCAGCCTAGGATTTGGTTTTGTAGAGGTGGGCACCATCACTCCTCAGCCCCAACCGGGCAACCCCAAACCTCGCCTGTTTCAACTGCCCCAAGATCGCGCTGCCCTCAATCGCATGGGCTTTAACAATCAAGGGGCGGCGGCTCTGGCCGAACGGTTGCGTCGGCTACACCAACGTCCCATCCCCATCGGAATTAACCTGGGCAAAGCCAAAATCACCCCCCTAGAAGAAGCGGCTGCCGATTACCTGGCCAGCTTCCAGCTGCTCCAGGATCTGGGGGACTACTTTGTGGTCAACGTCAGCTCCCCCAACACGCCGGGGCTGCGATCCCTGCAAGCTGCTGAGCAACTGGAGCCCATCCTGTCTGCCTTACAGCAGGAAAATCAGAAGCGAAAACCCCTTCTGGTGAAGATCGCCCCCGATCTGGACTGGCCCGACATCGACAGCATCCTGGAGCTGGCCCAAGACCATCAACTGGCCGGGATTGTGGCCACCAACACCACCCTCCGCCGCGATAACCTGAAGACCCGTTTCCTACCTGGCCACGGGATCCCCTTTGCACGGGCGGAGTCTAGGCCAATCCTTGCAGAAGCCGGCGGGATCAGCGGTGCCCCCTTGCGGGAGCGTTCCACCCAAGTCATCCGCTACATCCACCGCTCCACCCAAGGAAAATTGCCCATCATCGGAGTGGGGGGCATCTTCACCTTGGCCGACGCCTTGGAGAAACTGGAAGCGGGAGCCAGCCTGCTGCAGGTCTACACCGGCTGGGCTTACGAAGGGCCGGGGATGGTGCCGCAATTGCTCCGAGGCCTAGCCCGCTCTTCTCCCCCCAGCCCTGATGTTACACTTCCCCCAGAGAATACCCCTGTGGGTCAGATCCAGGCGTAAGATCGTTAGGGATCCCTGAGGAAGCTTGCCGGTGAACCTGCTGCAACACCTCTTCAAAACCCCCCATCCGGTCATTGGGGTGGTTCATTTGTTGCCGCTGCCCACCTCACCCCGTTGGGGGGGGGACTTGGAGTGGGTGATCGCTCAGGCAGAACAGGCAGCTACTGCCCTGGCTGCAGGAGGGGTAGACGGGATCCTTGTC
Source organism: Thermostichus sp. MS-CIW-25 (assembly GCF_054060015.1). NCBI lineage: Bacteria > Bacillati > Cyanobacteriota > Cyanophyceae > Thermostichales > Thermostichaceae > Thermostichus > Thermostichus sp. MS-CIW-25. Next base: position 5,660 of record NZ_JBSSCS010000024.1, on the reverse strand, counting down.
GAGAACTTTTACGATGCCCCCTTTGCCAAGGATCGGGTGGACGCAGCGGTGGTCAGCGCCATGACCGTCATCGTCCAGCGGCTGAAAACCCTGGTCTCGCTGCCGGTTGGGATCAATGTCTTGCGCAACGATGGCTGCAGTGCTCTGGCAATTGCCGCCTGCGTGGGGGCGCAGTTCATCCGGGTGAATGTGCTCTGCGGGGCGATGGTGACCGACCAAGGCATTATCGAGGGGAATGCCTACCGCCTGCTGCGCTATCGCCGGGAGCTGGGGGCTAACATCAAGATTTTCGCCGATGTGCTGGTGAAACACGCCCAACCCCTAGGTCCCATCAGTCTGGATGCGGCCATCACCGACACGGTGGAACGTGGCCTGGCCGATGCCATCATCCTTTCCGGCTGGGCCACCGGCAAGCCACCCCTTCTGGAGGAGCTGGAGCTGGCCCGCAAAGTTGCTCCTCAGGTGCCGCTGCTCATCGGCTCGGGGGCTACTGCTGAAAACATCGGCAGCCTGATCCGGCGGGCAGATGGCGTGATTGTGGCCAGTTCTCTGAAGCGGTCTTCCCGTTCCGCAGGCATGCCGGCAGGCTATTCGGATCCCTTTCCCATGATCGACCCGATTCGGGTGCGGCAGTTTGTGGAAGCACTGCACCTTGGGATCCGCGAGCGGGTCTCCAACCATGCTTATTTGGCCGCTCCCGGTTCTGGTTCCAACTAGCTGTTGGCGCTAAGATTGGGATCCGACTACAATGGGCGATTCCTCTTTAGCTATGCCATCCCTTGATCTGGAGGGCTTGGATTCTGTATACCACCCTTCTGGTTCGGCTCTTGGGCCTGCAGAAGAAGAAGCCTTTTGGAGCTCTGTTCCGGCTCGCACCCCCCGCATTTGGGTTGTCGATGATGACCCAGTGGTTCGTTGCTACATTATCAATGTTCTCAAAGGCTCTCAGTACTACGTGGAAAGCTGGGAAAGCGCCCGAGCAGCTTGGGATTCCTTGCAAAGCTTGGAAGAGAGCGAGTGGCCCGACATGGTGATCTGCGACTGGGTCATGCCTGAGATGTCGGGGGTAGAGTTCTGTTGCCGTCTCAAGGGATCCGCAGCAGGGCAGTTCGTCTATTTCATTTTGCTCACGTCCCGTTCTGAAGTTGAGGCTCGGGTAGAGGGGCTGGATGCGGGGGCGGATGAATTCATCACCAAGCCGGTCGATCCTGAGGAGCTGCGGGCGCGGGTGCGGGCAGGGTTACGTCTCCAGCGGCTCACCCAAGCTTTGGCCCAGGCCAACCGGCAATTGCGAGCCCGCAATGAGTTGTTGGAGTCTTTGTCTTTGACGGATCCCTTGACCGGGGCGTTGAACCGGCGAGCTCTGGATCAGGCGCTGCCCCATTTGCTCAAGCAGGTGGGGCCCCGCGGGGAGGCTCGCTACCGCTATCTCTGCCTGCTGATGATGGATGTGGATCATTTCAAGCAGGTCAACGACAGCTACGGCCACTACATCGGCGACTGTGTGCTGCAGGCCATCGTCGGGCGGCTGCAAAATCAACTGCGGCCTTCCAGCCTGCTCTACCGCTACGGTGGAGAAGAATTTGTTTGCGTTACGCCCGGGCTTAGCCCCCCCTGCTGCGGTCGCTACGCAGAGTCTCTGCGGCAGGCTATTGCCAAACGGCCAATTGACATCTCCCCCAAGCGCAGCTTGCCGGTTACCCTCAGCATTGGTGGGATCGTGCTCAGCGAAGACTACTGCCCAGAACCGGAAACCGCCTTGCAGCAGGCGGATAGCGCGCTCTACCAGGCCAAGCAGGCGGGGCGCAACCGAGTTCACATCCTCACCCCAACCCCAGAGGTTTATCTGCCCTCTTCCAGCGGATAGCCAGAGGCCACTGCCAAGGCTTCCAGAGAGCGAACGCCTGTGTAGGTGCGGCCATTGATGATCCAGGTGGGATAGCTGGTGATCCCCGCTTCTGTGCATTCTTGAGCTTGGGGAGTGCCGGGGCCGTTGGGGGAGCACTCCACGTAGGGCACTTGGTCGAAAGCTGCCCCGAACAGCTCTTTCTGATCTTGACAATGGGGGCACCAATAGGCCCCGTACATGGTGCCGCCGATCTGCCGCAGGTGGGCTGCCAACCCTACCGCCAGGGGGCTAGGCGGGGGAACTTGGTTGGCGTACACCCCAATCGTGGTCACCAACGTGAGAAAGCCTATGAGAATGTAGCCAAAGACCAGCTTGCCCCAATCCAACCAGCGGTGGCCCAGCACGGTCACCAGCCCCAGCCCCGCCACCAAGATGATCGCGGTGGTGCAATACATGCAGAATTGCCGCAGCACCGCCACCATCAGGTAAAGCATGTACATCTCAAAGGCGGTCATGGCGGAAACCAAGCCAAACAGGGCCGGCCAGCGCCACCGCTTCACCAGTGGGATCCCATCCGGCAGCACCGCCAGCGCCAAGACTCCCAAAAATCCCAACAGGCCAACAGCCGCGGTCGGGATCCCCAAAAACTCTGCCCAACGGCTGGAGAGCACCAGGTCACACCCCCCATCCCCCGTGCAGAAGGCAGCGGGCTGCTCCGTCAGCTTGGTGTAGGTGAGATAGGCCGTCAACAGGGATCCCAGGCCGGCCAGGATCGCCAAGATCAGACGGGAATGGCGCTGCAGCCAGGTCTCTTCTTGGGCTTTGAGTTTGAGATAAGAAGCCATGGCGTTTCAGGGGTTTCAGCAGTTGGACACCCCCGATTATAGTGGGGCAGAACTGGCCTCGTCCGTGGGCTCCGACGCAGAAGAGCCGCTTGAGCGCCGCACCTGGGCAGCAAACCTGTCTCCCAGCGGATCCAGCCCCCACAGGGATCCCAGTTTGGAGTCGGAGATAGGCCGGTCGCAGAGACCCCAACGGCGGCGGAAGTAACGGGCCAGATCTTTTTCTGCCAAGGCCAGATACACTGGGCGACCATGGGGACAAGTGTGGGGGTTGGCGGTGCGCTGCCAGGCTTCCAACAGCTTTTGCATCTGCTCCAGGGTCAGTGGGATCCCATTGCGCAAGGCCCCTCGACAGGCCACCGCCACCTGGGCTGCCTGCACATCTTGACAACGGCTGAGCTCTAGCAGGGATCCCTGTACCTCCTCTGGATCTTCCGATGCCAAGGCCAGAGGAATGCGTCGGATGAGATAGGTATTGGGGCCGAAGGGTTCTGGCTCCAGCCCCAACTGCTCCAACCGCTCCAGGGCTTGGGGCGATAGTCCTTGCAGCGTTATGGGCGTCTCCGGTGCTACCAGTTGCCAATGCTGCCGGATGTACTCGTAGCGAACTCGCTCGTGGGCCAGGTGCTGCTCCACCAGCCATAGCCCCTGGGGATGCTCCGCCAAGATGTAGATCCGATGCAGTTGGGCCAGCGCCCTGAGGGGAGGCAAGGGAGAAGTTGGCCGGTCAGAGGGAGGAAGATGGCTCTGAAAATCGGGCGAGACTCGATAGACCACCTTGGCCTCGCTGGCCCGGATCAGATGCACAGAGCGGCGGCTGGCCTGCTCGGATCCCGATTGCAGAAGGGCATGCAGGTGTTGGCGCAACTGCTCCTGGCGGGCCGTCAGATGCTCCAGGTAGAGCTCGCTTTTGGCAGGATGACGGTTCCAATCCACCTGTTCTGGGGGCAGGCCCAGGTGAACAACCACCAGCGGATGGCGGTGGCGGGGCAATGCGTGGTGAAAAACCGACTGGATTAGCCGTTGCCAGTCGGGCATCTGCACAAACCGGCCGTTGACGGCCACGCGGATCCAATCGGGGTGAGGGCGATGCAAGCGATCCGGTAGGCCCAGCACCACTTCCCAATCGCTGTCCCCATCCTGGATCCGCCGATAGCGCAGATCTGAGGGATCCACCTGCGGCAACACCTGCAGCAGCAGATCTTGCAGAGACTTTCCCGGCCAGAGGCTGAGCAGCAATTGCCCCTCCTGATGCACCTGCCAACTGACCCAGGGATGGGCTAGGGCCGCATTTTGCACCAGGGTTAGGAGCGAGCGAGTTTGGGGCAAAACTCGACGGCGCAGCGGCCAGTCGGCAAACAAATCCGCCACCGTCACCACCGTTCCCAAGGCAGTGGCTGCCGGCTGCTTGTGAACCAACTCCCCCTGTCGATCGTAGGCGGCCAGCCAGCCGTGAGCATCAGAAACGTGGCGGGTCTGAATGGTCAGGGATCCCAGCCGGGCCAGGCTGTGCAAGGCTTCGCCCCGAAACCCCAGGCTGCAACCGTCCAACTTGCTGGTGGTGTGGCGACGGGCCACCTGCTCCAGCTCCGAAGCGGGGATCCCTTGGCCGTTATCGGCCACCCGCACCTGCCAGCGGCTGGGCCAGATCTCCACCTGAATGCGGGTGGCCTGAGCATCGAGGGCATTTTCCAGCAATTCTCGCAGAGCAGCCCCCAGCGAGTCGATCACCTCTCCCGCGGCCATCTGGGCGATCCGCTCTGGGTTCAGGGGTTGGATTTTGGACATGGAGTGAGTTGAGAAAGCAGACTCTCTTCCTGCCAGCTTGTCGCCAAAAGGCCAACAGCGCCGAGCTTTAGCTTAGCTCTCTCCCTCTGTTGCCAGTGGACAGCGCCTTGCCAATGGTTTTCATTAACTTCAAGGCTCCCCTCAGGCCAAGTGAAGGATTGAGGTTCCGCCTTCCTGCCCATCGGTAACCGCCAAGAACTTCGAGAAACTTCGAGAACAAGAGAGCTGAGCGGGTGGCCAGTCATAAGGAAACCTTAAAATCCCAAGGCCAGCCATCAGCCTCTACTAGGATTTAAATAGTAAAATTTCTCATTAAGGAGGAGATTATGGCAGCACAGCAAGCTCCGGCCCGAGAGCTATTCAAGGAGGCTTTTGAGAATCGCTACACCTGGGACAAAGACTTTCCTGGCTACCGAGCTGAGATAACCTACTTTCCCAAAGAAGGTGACAGCAGCCTCTCCTTCTCAGGAGTTGTGAGTATTGACCGCAACATGAAGATCGATGTTGCCGGCGTCGAGGACGAGGAGATCCGCCAGAAAATACGGGAACAGATGTGGGAAGTCATGGTGCATCGCGTTCGTCATTCCTTCGACGAGGAACACGGTGGCCACACCTTTGCCTATGGAGAGCCACAAAATTCAGACATCACTGAAGTTCTTGTTTCGGGCTTATCTTCTACCGATAGGTACTGGGTTCAGGGCAAGCACATTCAAATGGTACATCGCCATCTTGCCAATCGGACAATTACAGTCTCAGTTCAAGAGTTTTACGATACAGGTGAGGGCTACCTACCCACTCACTACACTGCTGAGTATTGTAGCCCAGGAACTGGAGAAAAAACTCAAGCAAAGATGATCTACGAAGATCGTTATCAAAAAATAGGTCGGTATTGGATTCTGGTTGAGAGAAGAATTTGGGAAGAGCAGGATGGCCAAAAAAGTTCATCCCCTCAACTTTTCCTCTTCTCTAATATTCGATTTTTCGAATAGCTGAGAAAAATAAGTTTTTCTTTGCGGCTGTGGGCATCTCTCATTATAGAAGGTGATGAGGTGCTCACAGCCAAGCTCAAAACAGATGGCCACAGGGTACAGCCTGTTAAGGACTCAAGGGGTACAATAGCAGCACTTAGCAAACCAACTTCGGAAGGAGGATGGATTGATCAGTAGTAAAGAAGTCTTCAC
>NZ_JBSSCS010000023.1:0-49868 GCF_054060015.1 Thermostichus sp. MS-CIW-25 | reverse complement strand
CTTTCTTTCTGTGGCAACCCTTCCGGCTCGTTTGACGAGTCATTCGGACGAGAGGAAAAAGATGGCTCTGGGCTGCTCGCGTCGGCAGGATCCATCCCCGGCAAAGCCAAAGAACCAGCAGCCTCGGTGGCCCGAGCATACAGCCTGGCTCGAACCTCTGCCTCCTGCTTGGGCTTCAGATAGAGGTTCTCCAGCAGCACCGCCATACCCGCCACCCACGGGGGGGCGATCACCGCCCCAACAATACCCAACAACTGGGTGCCCCCCAGCACCGCCAGCAACTGATACAAGGGCTTCACCCGCACCGAGGATCCCACCAACAGAGGATCCAACACATAGGTTTCCAGGTTTTGAACGGCAACGTATAGGATCAGCACCCACAAAAAAGTCCAGCCCCCCTGAACGATTGCCACCACCAAGGCGGGCAGGGATCCCAGTACCGGCCCAATGAAGGGGATAAGGTTGGTAAACCCGGCGATCACCCCCAGCGCCAGAGCAAACTCCGACAGGCCCAGAAAGCGAAGCGAGACGGTGATCATCACACCCAAAATGGCAGAGACCAGCACCCGCCCCTGGATGTAGCCCCCCATGCGCTGAGCCATCGGGTGTACCTGCTCAGCAAGCCGCTCATTCCAGGGATAGGGAAACAACTCCACCAAGCCCCACACCAAGTCAGAGCCGCTCACCAGCATGTAGCCGGAAATGAAGAGGGTCAGCACCATGGTCAGCAGACCGCCCAGCAAACCACGGGTGAAGTCGAAAGACTGCACCAGCACCCGTTGTCCCGAGCGAACCGCCCAGCTCATCAACGACTGAGGATCGAGCAACTGGTTTAGGTAGTCCAGCGCCGCCGGATCCACCCCCGCCAGATCAGCAATCCAGGTGTCCACCAGCAGTTGTAGTCGCTCCAGATAGAAGGGCAACCTCGCTAGCAACCGCTGGGTCTGAGTCGCCACCGTTGGGCCAATGAGCAGAGCCAAGCCGGCAATCCCGGCAATTAAGCTCAAATACACCAGCACAACCCCCAGCCAGCGGGGGATGCGTAATCGCTCGGCCAGATCCACCAGGGGAGCCAGCGCCGCCGCCACCACCACCGCGATCATCACCGTCAGCACCAAGCTGCGCAGTTGCCACAGCAGCAACAACAGCATCCCTGTGGCCACCACCAGGGCTACGGAGGATACGGAGATGGTCAATTGTCTTCGGCTCATCATCTGGCTGGGTTCTCTTCAGGGGGCTAGGTAACAGACGGCTCTACCATCCTGGCTTGCCCTAGCTGGACTTGCCAAACGCTCTTGGGCAAAGACCCTAGACCCAGAACTTCCCTGCCCAGTCGGCCAGACCAAAGATCCGCAGCAAAAACCCAGCCAGAATTGCAGCTACCGCAACAGTTCCATCCGTACCGCTTCTGCATATTCCAGCAGCTCCGGGGATCCCGTGCCGGAAGCCCGCCACAACATCAAAGCGCTACCCAAATCGGAAGCGGCACCAGCCCTATCCTCTCCCTGGTAAGCGCGCGCCATACCGCGGTGGTAGTAACCCTCAGCCCGCTGGGGCTGCACCTCGATAGCCCGGCTGAAATCCTGAACGGCCAAATTGAAGTCGCAGATGCTGGCCCACATCAGGCCGCGATGGACATAGGCCTCGAAAAGATCGGCAGCATCTTGATTTTGCTTGGCCAGCTCAATCGCCAGATGCGACACATCAAATGCCGATTCCAGATGGCCTTGTTCGGCCCAAATGCGGGAGCGGATCAAGTGCAATTGCGGGTTGTGATAGGCAATCCGATCCAGGGGAGACAAGGTCGCCAGAGCCTGCTCAGGTTCTTGCAAACGCTCGTGTTGGATTTTGGCCTTGAGCAAATAGGCTTCAGCCAGGTAGGGATCCAAAGCAATGGCAATATCCAGATCCCGCAGAGCAGAGCGCATCAAGCGAGCAATGGCAGAAGCATGCTCAGGCTGCGGTAAAGCAACAGGATCTTCTTGAGACTCCCGCCAGAAGTATTGCGCCCGTTGCAGATAAAGCTGCGCATTTCCCGGCTCCTGTTGGATGGACTGGGTTAGCCGCGCCAGCTCATTGGGAAGATCCGCCGGAGCAGAGGATTGAGAGAGAGTGGGATCCTGACGCCGAGGCCGTGCCGGCACGGCAAGGCTTGGGTTGGAACGGCCAACAACCCCGGCGGGCTGGGGATCTGCCTGTTGCGCAAGCCATTGATAGACCTGCTGCTGGTGAGCGAGAGAGCGCTGCTCAAGCTGTTGTACCCGTTCTTGCAGTTGGGCTTGCCGCCTGAGCCAAGATTCAGAACCTGGTTCATCTTCAAACAAGGCCTGGGATGAGGGCAGGGAGTGCTCCCAAGCTTGTAGAGAAACCTCAGTGACAGGACTCTGGCTCTTACGAGATGAGGCCAACCAGCCACATTCGCCGATCAAAAACGGCAAGGACAGCAAACCCAACAAAGCCGAGCCGGAGAACAGAAGACTGGGCCTAAGCATGGATCCCACCCCTTGAAATAGCCTAGAAATGAAGAGTTGCCTCTAAACTAGTTCGCCGCAGCCGCAGTGTCCAGAGTTTCGGCGATGCTTGCCCTGAGCCAAAACTCAGAAACTCTCCCCTAGGGGATTCTGCCACCGGCCAGATCCACCAACTCCACGCGGCGATTTTTTGCTCGGCCCTCCTCGGTGGCGTTGCTGGCAACGGGAGCCGAAAACCCCACGCCAACCGGATAAAGGCGGCGCTGCTCGATGCCAAGCTGAACCAAGCGGTTGACCACAGCTTCAGCCCGGCGCCGCGAGAGACCTAGGTTGTAGTCGAAGCTACCGGTTGCATCGGTATGACCGACCACGAGGATGCTGAGGTCGGTGCGCTCGCGCATCAGCTTGGCGATCTCGGCAAGGGTGGGCTCGGCAGCCGCTTCAATCTGATCCGAGTCATAGGCAAAGAGAATGCCGTAGAGGGCGATCCGGCCATCGCGGCTGATGGCTTGATTGATCTCGCCGCTTGTGATGCTTTCAACCAGCTCCAGGCGTTGCTGGCGGGGCTTGACATCGACGACATCCACTCGCCCCAGAGTAATCCCGGTCGGGATCGGTCCACTGCCGCGGGTGACCTCCCAGTCATCGGTATTGACCACAAAGTAGGCGCTCACGAATCGCTCATCGCCTTCGGGGGACTTGCCACGTGCGGCTAAATAGGCAGCAGTGTTTTCTCTGGCGTTCTGAAACGGCCACTGGGCCCGTTCTTCCGGCGTGCTGTAGGTGCCCTTCATATCCAGGATCTCGTCAGCAATCTGGTTGTTGTAGCCGAGGGTCTCAATCTCCTCCCCCAACCCGGAGAAGAGGATCTCAAAGCCGGACTCTTTCAGTTCGGTTTCGTAGTTGAGCAGCGCCTCAAGAGGGGCAACCCGCTCCGGCAGTCGGTAATAGGTCGTGATGCGACGCCCTTCGACAGTTTGAGACCGGTACGGCTGCACAGCTCCCATCGCGCCACTGAAGACGATTTTTTCAAGGGCCAACTTAAAGCGGTCGTAATCGGCCCGCGATTGAAACACAATGCTGGATCCTGCGAAGCGCTTAAGCCCTGGGGGATCCGCTGTCCCTGGCAGATCGGCCCGAGCTGGCCCCGCCTGGACAAGCAGCGCTGTTAGCACAGCGAAGGCAAAACGCTGTAAATCTGCGCGAAAAGACATAGCCACTCCCTAGTTTTTCCAAAATCTTTACGGGGCCAATGCCTAGAAGCTTAGCTCAGAAATGCAAAGGGATTAAGGGCAAACCTTTCTTTTAGTGTGTTAGTTTACGAACCATTGTTAGTACTTAGGATATGAAGCACTTAAAAATTAAGAGAAAATGCTAACTCGTAGTCGAGCTGAATATTCGAGACAATGCTCTGGCGCTCCCAGCTACCAAGGCGAACTCAAAAAGCGTTCATAAGCATTCATACCCTTTGTAACAGATTGCAAGCAAACCTTCACAAACAGATCACTGCACCTGAGCCAGAGTTAGATTTTCTACAGGAGCAGAACCGGGAAGTGCCACCCTTACCTTGGTTCAGTTCGACTCCCAGGATCCCTATGAAGTCATTCACCACTTCAAGCCAATTGCCGAGGTCCCTGAGCTGACCCGCGAGACCTACGTGCCGCGAGCTTCTACTCCCTTGCTGGATGCCATGGGGCGCGGCATCATCGACCTAGAAAAGAGCCTCAGCGAACTCAGCGAGGCAGATCGCCCGGCCAAGGTTGTGATGGTTGTGGTAACCGATGGGCAAGAGAATGCCAGTCGCGAGTTCCGCAAAGAGCAAATTGAGAAGATGATCAAAGAGCAAATTGAGAAGATGATCAAGGGCAAGGAAGAAAGCTAATCCCTCTGCGGATAGGGCTTTGTGGGCAGGTTGACACGGGAAGCCCCTCGGATCCAGGGAAAGGGGAAGTATCGCAATGACCTCTGGGCCAGGGGGGATCCCTTCAGCGCCGTCGTCTGGAGCAGCGACGCAGTAACCAACTGGCGGCGGCCCGGTCGCCTTCATCCCACGCCAACCGCTCCACGGCCACCATCACCATCGAGGTGATTACAGCTTCACTTAAATGGCGAGAACGCAAGTGCTGCACGGCTGAAGTGGCGGCCTCTAGGTCGCGTCTGCGGATGGCGCGGAGCAGCTCATCAGACATAGACCAAGTCAACGAGCCTCACTTCCTTTCTGCCCCCTTTCTACCCCAAGAGCCAAAAATTTCCCTTTTCCTTCACCTGCTTGTCAGATAATGCAAAAGTTCGTCTTACTCTCACGAAATATCTCACAAAATGTCTTAGGAATTGTTATACTTTTTGCCCCTGAGCCGACCAGGCATGTTAGGCAGCAGGAAGAGCCACAGGAGAGCACGGGATCCCTTTGATAAGCCGCTCCATTTCTGCTTGTAAATCTTGGGTGAGGGCTTGTACGGCTTGTCGGCGGTTGGCCTGGTAGGCGGGCCAGCGTTCGGAAACCGAGAGGGGATCCCCAATGCTGAAACGCGCCAGGCGGGGGCCCAAGCGGGGGGGAGCAGTTCCGACGGGATTTTCTCCTTTGATCCAAGCCAGCAGACTCCAGAGGCGCAGGGCGGTTTCCGCCAACTCGTCTAGACTTAGACTGGGCTGCTCGGGCATGGGGCGCACCGCAAACACCATCAAGGTTTCCGCCAAGCGCATGTGCCAGAGGTGAAAACTGGCCTCAGCAGCCACTCGATTGGCCAGCCCCCTTTCCAAAGCCGAGAGAGCAGCAATATCGGCAATATCTTCGCGGTAGATCCAGGCCCAGCCCGCCTGTTCGATGCGGTGCCGCCGCTCGATGAAGTCTCCTTGAGGCTCTAGGCCGAAATGTTGCTCGGCCACCCGCAGGGCCAGATCTGACAAGCTTTGAAGACGCGCCAACAGATCCCCCTCTTTAACTTGGGCTCTATCTGCAGCAGGAAGGGCAGGGGCATAAAAGCGCTCATAGAAGGTCTGCATGACCTGGAGCAGGTGTTCTCCCAAGCGAAGGATACGGGCCAGCAAAAAGGCTTGACCGGCGTGAGCCGAGCGCGTGGGCGGCAGCTTGCAATCGGCCTCCATGCGGCTGAGCAATCTATTCAGAGCGGCACTGGGATCCCTCAGGTAAGAATAGCGAAGGCCCACCGGCAAGATCAGCACCTGCTCTGGCCGTCCCGCCTTGTGCAGATCCTCCACCGCCCAAAAGCTCATCTGGGCTACCCCCGGCTCCAACGGGTTGAGAAGACTGCTCATGCCGTTGATCGTCCCTTCTGGAGCTACCGCCAGCGGATATTGGCCCGATACAAACTGCTCACGAGAACTTTTTAGCCCTGCCCGATCCAGACGGCCTCGCAAAATCGGGATCCCGCCCAAGCGCGGCAAGCCCCAACGGGCAACGGATCCCAGCCACAGAGGTAGGCCGCGGTCGTAGACAAACAAAACGTGGGGCCGGCCCCGAAAGCGGATCCCCTGGCGTTGGGCCACCTGCGGCAGGAGATGGGCGAACAAGTACATCAAGCAGGGGGGATCATCCAGGGTCGGGTGTCGAAACGCCACCAACAGGCGAATCTTGCCCGCCTCAAACTGCTGATAAAGCTGAGCCAAACGCTCTCCCCCCTCCACTTCAACGCGAGGGATCCCTTTGGTCCATCGCAACCAAAGGGGCAAGCCTGCTTGAGCGAAATGAACGACCCAAGGCGTCAATCGCGGCGGCAAAAACTTGAGGGGTGGCTGAACCTTCTGTTGCATAGGGATCCTTATCTAGGGTCAGCAAGATCGGTGAACCTAGGCTTTGGATCCCATCTTAAAGAGGGCAAGGCAAGAAGAAAGCCACACAGTGACAGTTCGTCAACTGGATCCCTTCTCCTCACTCCCGGCCCGGCAGCGGCTCAAGCCCCAGCAGTTTTTTTCCGGCGACCGCGAGTCGCTTTGGGGGAAGCTTCTTTGCTTGGGGTTGACTCCTCCACCACCTGGCCGTTTAGCACTTGCTTGAGGTGAATGTGCTTGTAACCCAGCTGAATCTCAAACTCATCCCCGGGTTTGAGATTCATTTTTTCGGTGTAGGCCGACCCAATGATCAACTGCCCATTTTTGTGAACGCTGACCCGAAAGGTTGGCTCACGACCGCGCTTGTCCCGGCTGGAACTTGGGCTGAGACTTAGACCTTTTGCCGCCAGCACCGCGTCATAGAACTCATTCAAGTTGACGCGAGGCTTGTTGGTCTTGGTCATGGTTACATAGCCACATCGCTTTGCCGTTTCTCGGCGTGGAAGATGCCCCAAAGCTTCGACCTTCTGCAGCAGAGCCTTCCCGGTTAAAGGTTGTGGTGGTATATCTGACATTTTTTAATGTCCTACATCCTTCCCCTAAGATCATAGCCTTATGGTGTACCCCTGCAACCGAAAGTCGGAGGCTTTTTTGAAGACAGGTTTTTCTCCTGTTCCTTGAGCCGGCAGCTCGGAAGGAAAAGCCTCTTCTCACTCAAGAGATGTTCCCGCTCTTGCCAAAAGGTGATGGGGGCAAAAAGAACTCAAGCCCTGAAGAGTGCTGGGGCTTTTGTGGAGGGAGCTGACAAAAGATTGCCGTTGGAATAGGGGTGGTGCCGTGGCGCAGATGCAATTGACCGCCTTTGAGAGGGGAAAGCAATTGAGACTTCACCCCATGGCCGAAGGCGCGCAGGGGATAGGCATTGCTTGGAGACAACCTCATCCTCACTCGTCAGGTGCCCCGAACTCTGATCACGTCTTCTGCAACTTCCGCCAGAAAACGGGCTCGATCTTCCCAAAAACCGCCATAGAGACGGGCACGGCGATTGCCATTGCCTTGCGGAAATGGGTCGAAAAGATAGCCAGAGCGGGTGTGAAGCTGGATGCCATCACACCTGGCCCGGCGGTCACTTTCCCCTCTTGGCAAAGGCCGGTCACATCTGAGTAGTGGCTGAGGGATCCCCTCTTCGGCACTTCTTCAGATGGGAGCGCAGTGAGCGCGAGTTGCCCAAAGCAAGTTATTTATTCAGGATCCACTCGATTGGCCACCGCTGAGACAACGATGAGTGGCAAGCTCACCAGCAAACAAAAGCCCCATTGCTCCCAAGACAGGGGTGCTGTGTCGAAGATAATGTTGAACAGGCTCCACTGGCTGAAGAGGATCTGCAGCAGGATGGCTGCCCCAATGCCGATGGCAATGGCCGCTGTATCCATGAGGCGCTCATGGCGCTCCAATTGGCTGGCACGTCCACGGCCCAACAGGGTAGGAATGGCCTGGCTGAGGCTGAGCAAGTAGAAGATGCGCCCGATCACCAACGCTTGGATGGCCATGGTGCGGGCCAGGTTAAGGTTGCCGGTGGTTTGTTCGATGTATTCAAAAACCCCGAAGATCAAGATCCAGTTGAACACGGACACCAGCAGGATGCGCTGCAGCAGCCTAGGAGAGAGCAAGTTGGCCTCCGGATCCCGCGGTGGGCGAGTCATCTCTCGGCCTGTGCTCGGCTCAAAGGCAAGAGGCACCGTCATGGTGATGGAGTTGATCATGTTTAGCCACAGCACTTGAATGGCCAGAATGGGGAGCTCGCGGTTGAGGAGGACGCTGAGGAGAAGGGTCATTGACTCCCCTCCGTTCACCGGCAGAATGAAGGCGATGGCCTTGAGCAGGTTGTTGTAAACGGTGCGCCCCTCCTCAACGGCTGCCTCAATGGAGGCGAAGTTGTCATCGGTCAGGATCATGTCGGCAGCAGCTTTGGCCACTTCGGTGCCGCCTCGCCCCATGGCAATCCCCACATCTGCTTGCTTTAGGGCCGGAGCGTCGTTGACGCCATCGCCGGTCATGGCCACGATCTGCCCCCGCGCTTGCAGAGCTTCCACCAGGCGCAGTTTTTGCTCTGGCACCACCCGCGCGAAGACGGATCCCCGATTGGCAGCTTCCACAAATTCCTCCGGGCTGAGCTGCTCCAGATCTCGACCGCTGTAGGCTTGCACAGGTTTTCCACCCCCCAGGCCCATCTGCTCGGCAATGGCTTGAGCCGTGAGCACGTGGTCGCCGGTGATCATCTTCACCTGGATCCCAGCCGTTTGGCAGGAATGCACTGCCGCAATGGCCTCTGGCCGCGGCGGGTCGATCATTCCTTGCAATCCCAAGAAAACCAGATCCCCTTCCAGATCGGGGTGATCCACCCGAGTTTGGCTGCTGGGGACGGTTTTTTGGGCAAAGGCCAGAACTCGCAGCCCCTGCCGTGCCAAGGCCTCCACCTGCTGGCGAATCCGCTCCTCTTCTAGAGACTGGATCTCCCCCTGGGATCCCATCTGGCTGCGGCAGCGGGGCAGCAGGGCTTCCACCGATCCCTTGACATAGATGCAGTGCTCTTCTGGCCCCAGGCGGTGCAAGGTGGCCATGTACTGAAACTCAGATTCAAAGGGAATGCTGTCCAGGCGAGGGCGGCGGCGCTGCAGATCGTCCATATCCAAACCCGCCTTTTGGCCCGCCACAATGAGGGCAGCTTCGGTGGGATCCCCTACCACCTCCCACTGGCCGTTGTCTTTGAGTTTGAGACGGGTGTCGTTGCAGAGGCAGCCGGCCAAGAGACAAGCCTGTAACGCCAGCAGCCGCTCCACTTCCACTGGATCACCCCCCTCCTGGGCCAGGATTTGTCCCTGAGGACTGTAGCCACTGCCTGTGACTCGGTAGAGCTGGGATCCGGCGTAGATGGCCTGCACCGTCATCTGGTTTTCCGTGAGGGTGCCGGTTTTGTCAGAGCAAATTACCGTAGCGCTGCCCAGGGTCTCCACCGCCGGCAGCTTGCGGATAATGGCGTGGCGTTTTGCCATGCGGGAAACCCCAATCGCCAAGGTTACAGTGACTACCGCCGGCAAGCCTTCGGGGATAGCACTCACCGCCAGCGCCACTGCCGCCTCAAAGACACTGGCCGCCCCCTGTCCCTGAGCCAATCCCACCAAAAAGGTGAGCCCGGCCAAGCTGAGGATGATCCTGAGCAGCATGAGGCTGAACTCCTCGAACTTGCGTGTTAGGGGAGTTTGCAGGGATCCCCCCTTTTCGACCAACTCCGAGATACGGCCTGTTTGAGTCTGCTTGCCAATGGCCACCACCACCCCTGCTCCTTGGCCGAAGGTAACAAAGCTGCCGGCATAGGCCATGTTCTGGCGGTCGGCTAGGGGTGTGTCTTCCGCCAGGGATCCCAGCCGTTTTTCCACCGGCACCGACTCTCCGGTCAGGGCCGATTCATCCACCTGCAAGTTGCGCACGCTCAGCAAGCGCAGGTCGGCGGGCACCTTATCTCCCGAGCTCAAGAGCACCACATCCCCCGGCACCAGCTCCCGCGAGGGCACCCGCAGTTTTTGCCCCTCCCGGATGACAGTAACCTCCGTCACCACCGACCGGGCCAGGGCGGCGATCGCTTCCTCCGCTTTGGACTCCTGGATGTAGCCGATGAGGGCGTTGATCACCACCACCGCCCAGATCACGATGGCATTGCGCCAGGATCCCAAAAACGCCTTGACCGCCCCGGCAACCATCAAGATGTAGAGCAAGGATTGGTTGAACTGCTGCAGAAACTTCACCCAGGCCGGGGTAGCCGCCTTGGCCTTTAGCTCGTTGGGGCCATATTGCTTCTGCCGCTGGATCACCTCAGCTTGAGACAGACCCCGTTCCAGAAGCGCCGCCAGAGGCAGATCCACTGCAACAATTTGGCGGGCAACATCCTCTTCGGGCAGAGCGTGCCAGGGAGCAACCGGCAATGAGCCAGCAGGGATGGATTTTGCCATCGTGATGAAGGTCTCCAGTTGAATCGCAACAGAACTTGAAGGCCAGCCGTGAACCCAGCGGCAAATCCTTCGTACAGTCCACAGCCTAGCGGATGCTGCTCATCCTCCGAGATGCCACTGCTGCCACCAGCGTCAACAAAGCCTAAGTCCCAGGCTAAGATTTGCCTCAAATTCTCGACAGCTTGAAAAAATGGCTATATTCTTATCGGGTGTTATGATTACGCTTGTTTCCCAGCTGCAGCTCCTGAAGGCTGGCAATCTGCAGAGTCTTCTACGGATTGCCAGTTCGGGGTTGTTGGCTGTCATTTAACAGGTTCTTCCGCGTTAAACTAAACAGCTTCTTAAGCTCAAGTTCAGTTCTGTTTGAGGAAACTGCTGTGTCAACGATTACTAAGCCAATGGAACTCAAAACCCAATCCCCACCCGCCTCCACCCAAACGAACGGGCGCCCTGGCGTGGAGGGATCCACCTCCAGAACTTCGCAACCTGTCATTCACCATCAAATTGTTGTAGTGGGAGGAGGGGCTGCCGGCATCAGCGCAGCGGCCCAGTTGCTGGAGCGCAAGCGTAACCTCGACATCGCGATCATCGAGCCATCCGACAAGCACTACTACCAGCCCGGCTGGACATTGGTGGGGGGAGGTATTGCCCCCCTGGCCAAGTTTATCCGGGACGAAAAAACAGTGATCCCCAAGGGAGCCACCTGGATTCAAGCGCGAGTGGCAGAGCTGGATCCAGATCACAACCGCGTGATCACGGAGAGCGGGCAGATCATCGAATATGATTACCTCATCGTTGCCCCAGGGATCCAAATCGACTGGCACTTGATCGAGGGCTTGCCGGAGGCGCTGGGCAAAGGAGGAGTAACCAGCAACTACTCCAAGGACTACGCCCCCTACACTTGGGAGACCATCCGCAACTTCAAGGGGGGAACAGCCATCTTCACGTACCCAGCTACGCCAATCAAGTGCGGCGGCGCCCCTCAAAAAATCATGTACCTGGCCGACGACGTTTTCAAGAGCAAAAGTGGGGTTGGCGTCAACACCAAGGTTCTCTTTTGCACAGCCACTCCCACTCTCTTTGCCGTGCCGGAGTACAGTGCTGCCCTGGAGAAGGTGGTAGAGCGGCGAGGGATCCAGGTGAAATTCAAGCACAACCTCAAAGCCATCCGGCCTGAGACTCAGGAAGCCATCTTTGAAGTCACCACCGACAATGGCAAAGAAGAGGTGAGCCTGCACTACGACATGATCCACGTGGCTCCGCCCATGAGCGCCCCGGACTTTGTCAAGCGCAGCCCCCTGGCTGGCCCTGGAGGATGGGTGGACGTGGATAAAGCAACGCTGCGGCACACCCGCTACCCCAACGTGTTTTCCTTAGGGGATGCCTCCTCTCTGCCAACGTCCAAGACAGCGGCTGCCGCTCGCAAGCAAGCGCCGGTACTGGCCGAAAATCTCTTGGCTGCCATGCAGTCCAAGCCCCCGGTGGCCCAGTATGATTATGATGGCTACACCTGTTGTCCCCTGATCACAGGCTATAACTCCCTAATCATGGCGGAGTTTGCCTACGGGGGGAAACTGGCTCCCTCCTTCCCGCTGGATCCGACGCGGGAGCGCTACTCGATGTATCTGGCGAAGGTGCACGTCCTGCCCTGGCTCTACTGGAACCGCATGCTCAAGGGCAAAAAGTTTGAGGCGGACATCTTGAAGCCCATCAACAAGTTGGTGCATCGCTACTAAGGCTCTTGGATCCCTCGCCCCTGACCCCTCTCCTCTGGGAGAGGGGAGTTTTTTTAGAGGCAGGCTTTTAGCCTTTTCAGCATCGGCAGCGCCGTGCGCAGGCCGCCTGAGTATTCGCGGAACAGCCCACCGGCAGGTGATTTTTGGCCCTTCCAAGCCGGCTGTAAGCTCCCCAACCCCAGCCACTCACCCTTTTTCGCAAGCAGAACCAAGTCTGACTGCCTCTAGATTGTCCTGGGAATTACTGAGGAAGATCGCGGACAAAGCTACAAAATATTTCTTAGTATCAATGTTTTTTGAGATGTAAGGCTTTGCCGCATAACTTTCCCCTAGTCTCCGTAAAGACCGAATAGGCTAAGTGTGAAAGTCTCATCTAAGGATGTTATCATATGTCCGACGAAGAAGAGCTAGGGTATCTCATCAAGAGGCGAAATGAAATTATAGAGCAGCAGAGAAATATCCAAGCCATTATTCAGGCTCCAAGGAATTGGCGAAAACGGGATATTTTGCGTCAAGCAAAAGAGTGGGGCTGGGAAATTGTTCAGCGACGTGCCAGACATAGCACGCAGGCTGTTCGGGGTGATTTAAGAATTCCTATTCCCGGACACGGCGGCGGAGATACTTTGAAAGTAGGATTAGCTCACAAAGTCTTATCCGAACTAGCAGAGCCTGTACTCAGAGAGCTGCAGCTTCAAGAGCAAGAGTACAGCGACCTACTTATTAGCTTTCCAGCGAATAGAGGTATTAGCTTTAGGGTTGAGGCGGATTTACTAACTAAGCAGATTGAGTTTCTGGAAGAGCAGAACCAAAAACTTGAATTTAAAATAGTCGAGACTGAGGAAGCAGCTCTTAGTTTGCTCACCGAGAAAGAACTTGAGAATCAGCGGCTAGCCAACAGAATGAGAGAGCTTGTGGAAGAGCAGCTTCAAGCGCAAGAAGTTCTCGGTCATGCTATCGTAGCTCTGAAGCAGCTCAAGCATCTCTTCGACCAGCTTCAGAATGCGGTAAACCAAATTCCCATCCTATGGGTTAAGAGCTTATTGCAAAGTTACCTGAACAACATCAAGTCTGTTTTTGAAACCAACTTGCTCTCTGCCGGTTCTAGAAAGTTGCTTCAGGAGAAAGAACAGGAGTCTCATCAAGGGAAGTTGCCTCAGGAGAACAACCATGGGTCTCATCGAGAGTCTTGAAACGGCAATCGCGACCTCGCGGCGCAACTATGCTGAGCTTGTTAGCTTGACAGACCAACTCATCACCGAGCAACAGCAGCAAGGTCAACGAAATTGGCTGCGGCTGAATGCCAAGCCCTGGACCGTAGCGACTCTTAAAAAAACCTTTGCTTCCTTTGCAGCAGCTCGAGCTTACTTTGGCAAATGTTATGGCTTAAAGGCAAGAGGGTGGAAAACTTTAGCAGAGCAGGTCAATACCGTTGAGACGGCATTGATTCACTTGGGTCTAGCTATTCGCGAAAACCCACAAGAAAAGAGCATCTCCCCTTTCAAGAATTGATGGCTACCCATTTTAGTCATTTCAAGCCAGGTTTTTTAGAAACAGGCTTTTAGCTTTTTCAGCACCACTCGATCCAGCGTCAGCAGCGCCGAGCGCAAGCCACCCGAGTAGCCCCAAAAAAAGCCGACAGGCAGATGTCCTGGCGGTGCATCCAGGCTGGTTTTGAGCTCGCCGTACCCCAGCCAGCGACCTTGGATCCGCCAACCCACGGCTTCCCCCATACACTCTTCGCGGGGCAAGGCGGAGAAGGATCGCAATCTGCCTATTGAGGTTCCTCCGGGGTCGCATCCTTGCCACAGTTGCTTTTGAACGCTAAAGCCAAAGCGCCCTTGGCTGGCCCGCACCCACAGTTGGTCAATCAGCCGCAGCATGGGGCAGGGGAAGGCCTGAACATCCTTGGGATCAAAAAAGCCCACTTGCGAGCGCCCAGCAAGCTTCAGCATCAGGGCTGTCGTCCAGCGATCCGCCTCCCCCCACTGCCCCGCTCGCAGCCGATCCCACAGACCTTGCAAGGCAGGGGCTGCTTCCCCCACCCACTCTGGCCAAGAGAGAGTTCCGGGCAGGGATCCCCCCTTCCCTCTCTCCTCTGGACAGACGTCAGGAAAAATCAGGGATCCGGATCCCTCTTCTCTTCCAGCTTTTTTGGCAGTGGCAGGGGTGGGAGGTGCCACCAGTTGCTCTAGCTCTTCCGCCGAGTGCCGGGACAGGAGCTGTTCCAGCTCGTCTTGGGGTTGTGGAGGCTGGGCCAAGATCTGCTCCAGCTCCCTCAGCTCTTGGGTGCGGATGGCTGGCTCAAAAGCAACCGGCTTCCTCCCTTGTTGAGAGGCTTCTGCCGGTAACAGTGCCAGCCACTCGGCCATGGTTTGCGGGCGCTCTTCTGGGTGGAGAGCCATCCCTTTGAGAATGGCAGCCTCCACAACCTCGGGAATGTTGGGGTTAAGGCTGCGAGGGGTATCCAACTGGCGGCCTGTGGCCCGCACTGGCGCACACATAGGCACCATCCCCGTCAGCGCCGTGTAGAGGGTTGCTGCCAAGGCGTAGACATCGGTGAAGGCGCCGCGGCGGCGCAAGCTGTCGTATTGCTCTAGAGGAGCATAGCCATCGGTGCCGTAGGAGGTGTGGCGTTGGATCAGACCTTGGGTGTAGCCGCGAGCTAGGCCAAAGTCGATCAAAACTGCCTGCCCCGATCCCTCCCGCACCATGATGTTGGATGGCTTCACATCCCGATGCAGGATCCCCTGTTCGTGCAAGGCCATCAGGGCGGATCCCACCTCCTGCGTCAGGCGCAGGGCTTCCGGCAGGGGCAACGGCCCTTTTTGCCGCAGAAGCTGGTGCAGAGTCTGGCCGCGGATGTACTCCATCACAATACACCAGCGCTCCTGCTCCCAGATCACCTCTTCCACCTTCACCACATGGGGGTGGCGGCAGCGGGCCAGTTGCAGCGCCTCATTCATGAAGTTCTGCTGGAAGCGGGGATATTCGGGATCCTCACGAAGGCTGTCGTTCAAAACTTTGATAACCACCTGGTCGGCGCGAACGCTATCCCAGGCCCGGTAGGTGATGCCGAAGCCCCCCTCCCCCAAAACGGCCTCGATGCGGTAGCGTCCCCCCTGTAGTCTTTCGCCGACTGCCCAAGCCATACCTGACCCCCGCCTCTAGGGCCATTGTGTCACGGGGATCAGTAAATTGACGGCACATAAAACTGCTTAGAAGTCTACGGGCAGCACTCCCGTCTTCACCTGGAAGGTGCGTGCCTGTCCATCGCGGATGACCCGCAGCGTCAGTGTATTGCCCACCCCGGCGGCTTCCACCAACTGCTGCACCTGCTCGGCATCGCGGATGGCCTGCCCATTGATTTCAGTGATCACATCCCCCTCCCGCAAGCCAATCTCCTCAGCCGGGGATCCCGGAATCACCTGCCCGATCAAGACCCCTTCTTCCACCGTCAGCGTGGTGGGGCGAGCGGGGTCGCGGTTGAGGCGGGCCACAATGTCGGGGTTGAGGGTGATCATGCGAATGCCCAAGAAAGCGTGCTCTACCCGACCATTCCGGATCAATTGCTCGGCAATTTCCATGGCGCGGTTGATGGGGATGGCAAAGCCCACACTCTGGGCCCGCTGGAAGATGGCCGTATTCACTCCAATCACACGCCCTTCCGCATCCAGCAACGGGCCACCCGAGTTGCCGGGGTTAATGGCCGCATCCGTTTGCAGGAAAGTCACCCGCTTGTTAACAGCCCCAATTTGCCCGGAGGAGCGCCCGACGGCGCTGATGATCCCGGCAGTCACGGTATTGTCCAGGCCCAGCGGGTTGCCAATGGCGATGGCCCAATCCCCCGGTCGCACCAAGTCAGAGTTGCCCAAAGTAACCGTGGGCAGATTCTCCCCCTCAATCTTGATCACCGCGATATCGGTAACCGGGTCTGAGCCCTTCACCTCCCCTTCAAAGGTGCGCCCATCCAGCAGATGAACCCTGACTCGCTCGCTGCCTTCCACCACATGGGCGTTGGTGAGGATCAGGCCACTGGCGTCGATGATAAACCCCGATCCGGTGCCTTCTTGCCGAAACTCCTGCGGCAACTGCGGTAGTTGATCCCCAAAGAAGCGGCGAAACAGGGGCTGGTTGAACAGTTCTGGGTTGACCCCCCTCGACACGGTGCGGGTGGCATCGATGCGCACCACCGCTGGGCCGACCTTTTGGGCAACGGCGGCAATAAAATTAGAAGGCCGGACGGCATCGGCGGGAGGGGCAGAATTCGCAGCCTCAGGGCGGGGCTCAGACCAGGGCAAAAGGGATCCCACTCCCTCACTGGCCCGTCGCGTCCAAGTGACCAGGGGAGTTTGCTGTAACCACTCCTGCCCCGCTCGAGACGATAGCCAGACCCCACCTGCGACGCCTCCACCAAACAGAGCCATCGCCAAAAGTGTATGCCGTAGAATCCGCGCCATGCTCCCTCCCAAAGCTAAGCCGTATCGCCAAGACTCAAAAGGCGTGAACCCGCTCCCCCGACTTACGCCATCAAGACCCAGTTCACTCCTGGTCTATTCTATCTATTCCTACTCTTTACTTTTGGATGTTCGGGGTATGTGTACTTACCCTAGCAAATCTTGCGGACAGAGGCAGTGCTCGAAACGCCCAAAATGATCGGGGATCCGAGCGAGCTCCATTCCTCCGAGCCACAAGGGCGGGATCCGTGGCAGCGCCACCGCGCCTGGATGCAGTTGGCCTTGCGAGAAGCTAAGCAAGCAGGAGAAGCTGGAGAGGTGCCGGTGGCCGCTCTGGTGGTGGGGCCAGGGGAAAAGTTGCTGGCTTTGAGCAGCAACCGGCGGGAACGGGATCGGGATCCCACGGCCCATGCGGAGATTCTGGCCCTACGGCAGGCAGGGCAGCGCTTGGGCGATTGGCAGCTGCAGGGCTGTCGGCTGTATGTGACCCTGGAGCCCTGCCCCATGTGTGCGGGGGCAATCAGCCAATCGCGGCTGGCCCAGGTAATCTACGGCGCCGATGATCCCAAGGCCGGAGCACTGCGCAGCGTGCTCAATTTGCCAGCTTCTGCCGCCAGCTTCCATTGCCCGGAGGTCATCGGCGGAGTCTGCGAGGCCGAGTGTCGCCGCCTATTGCAGCAGTGGTTTTGCCGCCGGCGCGGGATCCCCTCTGAGCCGGCTGAATCCTGACCGAGGGACTGGGGGCGGAAAATTCTGGGTTGAAGTCGTGCATCTGCAGGATGTTTTTGATACTGTCATAACGGGTTCGGCTGGCCCTTGCCCGGGATCCCGCACCAGCCTCAAAAAAGGCTTTCCGAGTGCGGGATCTCTTGAGCCCAACGGTGGCCGCTTGGGTTGTTGAGGGTGCGTCGGCCCTATGCCTGGATTCTCAAAACCCGACTTGTCTGGGATCCCTCGCTGGCTATGCCCAGCGGCGGGTAGTCTTTCACAGAGGATTGGTGTGTGACTATTGCCCTCTCCTTTTCTCCTCTCCCATCAGCTTGGCTTAGGAGTATTGCCCTCCTGGTTTGGGCTTGGCTGTGCTTAACTTTTCCGGTGCAAGCACGGGTGCTGCTGCGGGTGGCTGTTGCCGTCAACAAGCCCCAGGTCACCGTCGGCAGCTCTACTGGAGCCCGCCTGTTGAATGCCCAGGGACAACCCCTGGCAGAGGTGCAGGCCATGCAACCGCTGCAGGCCAGCCGTTCGGGTTCAGCAGTCAGTTTGGCCGGCCAACAGGGAGAACGTCTTTACCTGCAGCCCACTGTCCCCGATGGGTTGGTGTTTATTGACCAGAATTGGTACCGCGGCTGGGTGGAGCTGATCCCTGGCGAGCGCGGGGTGATTGCCATCAACCAAGTTGGCTTGGAGGACTACGTTTCCAGCGTGGTGGGCAGCGAGATGGGACACCGTTTTCCCATGGAGGCTCTTAAAGCCCAAGCCGTGGCCTCCCGCACCTATGCCCTCTACCACCGCAGTCGCCGTTCCCAGCAGCCTTTTGACTTAGGAAACGGGATTGATTGGCAGGTTTACAAGGGAGTGGCTGCCGAATCCAGCCGTACCCAAGCGGCTGCCCGTGAGACCGCCGGGCAGGTTCTCATCTACCAGGGGCAGTTGATCAATGCGGTTTTCCACTCCTCTGCGGGGGGACATACGGATGATGCAGGCAACGTCTGGTTAGAATCGCGGCCCTACTTGCAGGGGGTGCCGGATTTCGATCACCACTCACCCGTGTTTAGCTGGACGGCCACCGTTCCTGCCCAGCAGATTCAGCAGTTGGCTGCCGGGATCGGGGCTATTCGTTCTGTGGAGGTACTGCGCAGCTCCCCGTGGGGACGGGCGATCACGGTGCGCCTGACGGGATCCCAAGGAATCAAAGATCTCAGTGCTGGCGATTTTCGTCGGGCTCTAGGGTTGCGCAGCACAAAGATTGCCATTAGTCCACGCGGAGAGGCCGCCACTACAGCCAGCTTGGCTCCTGTGGCAGGGACATTCCCAGCTTTCTTTGAGATTCATGGGCGGGGCTACGGGCACGGGGTGGGCATGAGCCAGTGGGGAGCTGCCGCCCTGGCCAGCCAAAACTACTCTTACCAACAGATCCTCAGCCACTACTACCGCAACACCAGCTTGGCAGTGGTGGAAGGACGCTAAGGCTCAACTTCAGGGAGAAGCCAACAAAATAACCGATTGGTAGCAAAAGTAGCTGCAGTTTTTAAGAGCTTATGAGAAGCAGCATTTTAATTGAACCGGAGGGGTTCCCCAAGGGTTCGTTGGGGTTCTGTAGATTTTGTTAACTTTGAGTTAACTCTAACGTTGCACCATCTCTGAAGATAGACGGGCAGCTTCTGCCGGAATCGAAAGCTGGGCTGCCTGTGAGCGCTGCTTTTGAAGGCTCCGCGCTGCTATGACAAGATCGAGAGAAGCCTGGGCAAATTTGGGTTACATCCCTGAAGATTTTGTGAAGATTTTGTAGAGATCTTGAATTCCCCTCTCGGGATCCTCAGGATCGGCTCAATAATAATTGAGATACGTTTACCAGCATCGACCTCTACCTCTTCTTTTTCGAGCCCATAACTTTAACCCCAGGTATCTGTCCTATGTCCATTGCCACCTTAGCTCCTGCTTTTCCCGAACGTTGTCCGGTGCTGCCGGAAGCGCTCACGCCCCTGTGCGAGATCGCCCGTAACTATTGGTGGACTTGGAACCCGGATCACCTCACCATTTTCCGGGAAATGGATCCCGCCCTGTGGGAAAAAACCTCCCACAACCCGGTGCGCATGCTGGAGGAGGTTTCCTACTTGCGGTTGGCAGCCTTGGCCACCGATGTGAACTACCTCAACACGTTGAACCGGATGGTGCAGTCCTATCGGCAGTACATGACGGCTGAGGATACCTGGGCCAAGCGCACCATGAAAACCTACGACTGGCAGCGTCCCATCGCCTATTTCTGTGCCGAATACGGCTTGCACGAGTCTTTGCCCACCTACTCTGGCGGGCTGGGTATGTTGGCTGCCGATCACCTCAAGTCGGCCTCGGATTTGGGAGTGCCCCTGGTGGCCATCGGGTTGCTCTACCGTCAGGGCTATTTCCAGCAGCGCCTGGACAACAATGGCTGGCAGGGGGAGCTTTACGAAGACTCTGAGTTTGAGTCTCTGCCGTTGACTCTGGTGCGCCAGCCGGATGGCAGCCCTCTGTTGGTGGAAGTGGCGATGCGGCAGCGGTTGGTGAAGGCGCGGGCCTGGCGGGCGGACGTGGGCCGGGTACCTCTTTTTCTGCTGGACACCGACCTGCCGGAGAACGACCCCATCGATCGCTGGATTACCGCCCACCTCTACGGGGGCAGCACCGATACTCGCATTGCCCAAGAGTGCATCCTGGGTATCGGTGGGGTGCGCCTGCTGCGCCAGTTGGGTTTGGATCCCATGGTTTATCACATGAATGAAGGGCACGCTGCTTTCCTAACGCTGGAGTTGCTGCGGGAGGAAGTGGCGCGGGGCACCCCCTTCGAGACGGCGGAGGCCAAGGTGCGGGAAAAATGTGTGTTTACTACCCATACACCGGTGCCGGCTGGCCACGATGCCTTTAGCCCCAATGAGATGGATGCGTTCTTTGCCTCCTTCTGGCCTCAACTGGGCCTGACGCGGGAACAATTTTTGGCCTTGGGAGCTCGGCGCACTGGGGATCCCTGGGAGCGCTTTAACATGACGGTGCTGGCTTTGCGGTACGCGCGGGCAGCCAATGGCGTAAGCAAGCTCCACGGACGGGTTTCTCGCGAAATGTGGCATGTGCTCTACCCTGAGCGATCGGTGGATGAGGTGCCCATCAGCTCCATTACCAATGGGGTTCACGCCCGTACCTGGGTTTCCCCCCTCTTCTGGAATCTCTACGACCAGTACTTGGGCCCCGATTGGCCGGAGCGGGTGTCAGACCCGGAACTGTGGGCCAAGGTGGAAGAGATCCCAGATGAAGAACTGTGGCGGCGCAAAGAGGCTCTGCGGGAGCGGCTGGTGTCTTTCACCCGTCACCGAGTGTTGCGGGCCCGGCGCAATCGCGGCGAAAGCAACGAACGCATCCAAGCGGTCAACCAGTTGTTGGATCCCAAGGTCTTGACGATTGGGTTTGCCCGCCGCTTCAGCACCTACAAGCGAGGAGATTTGATCCTGCGAAATCTGGAGCGAATTACCCGCATCTTCACCAACAAAGAGTACCCTGTGCAAATTATCTTCGCCGGCAAGGCCCATCCCCGGGATGAAGGGGGCAAGCGCCTGATCCAGCGGGTGGTGGAATGGTCCAACCGGCCTGAGGTGGCCAACCGGGTCGCCTTCATCGAAAACTACGATGCCTATGTCGGTCGCAATTTGGTGCAGGGGGTCGATGTGTGGCTGAACAACCCGCGACGCCCTCTGGAAGCCTCTGGCACCTCAGGGCAAAAGGTGGGCTTCAGTGGGGGATTGAACTTGTCGGTACTGGATGGCTGGTGGCCGGAGGGTTACAACGGTCGCAATGGCTGGGCTATTGGCCAAGAAATCGAAGGTCTGGATCCCGCTGCCCAAGACGACTTGGACGCCAACTCCCTCTACGACTTGTTGGAGTATGAAGTAATCCCCATGTTCTACGACCGGGATGAGAAAGGGATCCCACGTCGTTGGATTGCCCGCATGAAGGAGGCGATCCGCACCCTCAACCCCGTTTTCAACACCGACCGCATGGTAGCGGAGTACGTGCTGAAAATCTACGAGCCTCAGCCCCTGGAAGCAGAGGCGAGCCGGACTTTGTTGGGTTCGGCTGTTGCCGGCTAGGGTGGACTCCCCCTCTCCCAGCGCAAATCATACAAAACATTGGGATCCCTCTCTCCTCAAGAGGAAAAGCAGGGATCCCAAGTTTGAGCTTGGGGACAAGAGACTAGGCGCCAGCGTTGACGGCCATAGGAAGCGTCAGCGGTTCTGGCTCCTCTTCGGGGGGCAACATCACCACCTCAGAGTTGTCGATGATGGCCTGCAGCTCTTCCCCATCGATGGTTTCGGCCTCCACCAAACGACGGGCGATCCGATCCAAGAGGGCACGGTTTTCCCGAATCAAGTAGGTGGCCCGTTGGTAGGCCTCGTTCACCAGCCGCCGCACCTCTTCGTCGATGAGGGCTGCTGTTTCCTCCGAGAAATCCCGTTCTGCGGCGATCTCCCGGCCCAGGAAAATGTTGGCGTATTGGCGGCCCAGGGCCACATTGCCCAGTCGGTCGCTCATGCCAAAGCGGGTCACCATGTTGCGGGCGATGCGGGCCACCTGCTGCAGGTCACTGGCTGCCCCCGTGGTGATCTCCGACTCTCCGTAGACCACTTCTTCGGCCACACGCCCACCCAAGGCAACGGTCATCATGTTCTTCAGATGGGCACGGGTGGTGAGCCCCATGTCGTCATCGCTGGGCATGAACCAAGTGAGACCACCCGCCTGGCCACGGGGGATGATCGTCACTTTTTGAATGGGATCGTAGTTGGGCAAGAGGGATCCCACCAGGGCATGGCCCGCCTCGTGGTAGGCCACCAATTCCTTGCGCCGCTCGCTCATCAGCCGATCCTTCTTCTCTGGGCCGGCCAACACCCGATCCACCGCGTCGTTGATCTCGTCCATGGAGATCTCGGTGAGGTTGCGGCGGGCAGCCAGAATAGCCGCTTCGTTCAGGAGGTTGGCCAAGTCGGCGCCGGTAAACCCAGGGGTACGGCGGGCCAATTTCTCCAGATCCACATCGGCAGACAGGGTTTTGCCGCGGGCATGCACCTTGAGGATTTCTAGCCGGCCCTGAAAATCGGGGCGATCCACCGTAACTTGGCGGTCGAAGCGACCGGGCCGCAGCAGCGCCGCATCCAGCACATCCGGGCGGTTGGTGGCCGCAATGACGATGATGCCGGAGTTGCCCTCAAAACCGTCCATCTCGGTGAGCAACTGGTTCAGGGTCTGCTCCCGTTCGTCGTTGCCACCCCCCAAGCCAGCTCCCCGCTGGCGACCGACCGCATCAATTTCGTCGATGAAGACGATACAGGGAGCATTTTGCTTGGCTTGCTCGAACAGGTCCCGTACCCGCGAGGCCCCCACCCCAACAAACATCTCCACAAACTCGGAGCCGGAAATGGAGAAAAAGGGCACACCCGCCTCTCCGGCTACGGCGCGGGCCAACAGGGTCTTACCGGTGCCGGGCGGGCCCACCAGCAGCACCCCGCGGGGAATCTTGGCTCCCAAAGCGGTGAAGCGCTCTGAGTTTTTCAGGAAATCCACCACCTCTGCCAGCTCCAGCTTGGCCTGATCGATGCCGGCCACATCGTTGAAGGTAATTTGGGTTTTCGGCTCCATCTGCACCCGTGCCCTGGATTTGCCGAAGTTGAGAGCTTGGCTGCCTGGGCCATTTTGAGCCCGCCGCAGCAGGAAAAAGAGCCCCAGCAAGAGCAAAACCGGCAGGAAGAAGGTGCTGAGAATGCGCCCGAGTAGCCCCTCCTCTTGAACAGGGCGTACCGCCAGCTCCACCCCGTTGGCAACCAGGGTGTTCTCAAACTCAGGGGTAAGGGGGGGCAGATTCACCTGCACTGGGGTGGCGCGGTTGTTGATTTCTGCCTCGGCAATAGCAACTTGGCGACCATCCGGGGCCGTCTCCACCAAAACTTTGCTGACCTCGCCCCGTTCAACACGGCTGATCAGGTCGGAGTAGCTGATCTCCAAACGCTCAGCCGGGCGGGTACCCAAGAAGGTGGTGGCTAAAGAGATCAAGACGATGGCCAGTAGCGCATATAACCCCGCGCTTCTCCATTTCTTGTTTTTACCTTTCTGACTCACGGAAGTGTTTCCTCCCAAAGGGTGTTTTTGAATCGAACTCGCAGATGGCGACTTGTGGGTAACAATCTGGGGTCGAGTGGGTTCTTGCAGCAACAGACTGTTAATTAATATTAACCTGACTGAGAGGGTTGCCGGGGATCCCTGCAATTCCCCTCTTCTGGCCGGGAGTTTGGGGATAGGATTGAGGGACCAAGGCTGGACCGTCAGTCAGAACAGGTGGTGTTTTTTCCATTCTCATTCCAGCTTGCCCAGGGATCCCTATGCTGACTCAACTGCGCGAACTGAGCATCGCTGCCGACGGGCGCTATCTCAGGGATGAAGAGCTGCAGTTCATGGAGACCTATCTAGCCTCCTTTGACCTACGCCTGAGCGCCTATCGCAAGATTCAGGCGGCGGAGGCCCAGATCATCCGGGATGTGGAGATGAAAATGCGCGCGCTGGATCCCTACTTGCTCATGCGAGGGGTGGAAGACTTCAGCAACAAGTGGAAGGCTGACACCGTGCGGGTTTTGCGCCTCTCGGCTTTGGCCATGCTCCTGGACGATGAGCAACGCTACAAAGATCGATTTCTCTACTGGTTCCAGACCTTAATGCGGGCCTTCCGCACCCAACGCAGTTGCGAGGCCACCTATCGCTTCCTACAAGAAGTGATAGCCAATTACCTCACCCCCGAAGAAACCAAGTTGATCAGGCCGATTCTGGAAACCAACCGCACGCTGTTGGGCCTCAACTAGGCAGCCGTCCCGGCGGGCTCTTCAGAGTTGGCCGGCTCAACCACCTCTAGCTCATCAGCTTGGAGATGCGCACGGAACTTGTTGTCAAACTGCACCTGAAAGGGAAAGTTGGCGCTGATCGGGCGGCCATTCCAATCCCGAATCACGGCCTTCAGCTCCCCTTCCATGCCTTTGAGGTCGAAAGGTCGATTGCGATGTTCCGGGTGGTGATAGACGATCACGCTGGTACGCACCCGCACCCGATCTCCAACTTTCATGTCTTACCCTCCTAACAAGGTGGCCCACCACAGGAACCGACTGGAAACACTCTAGCTCAATCTCTAAGCAAGTCTTCAAGATATGAAGAAGTATGTGGAAACTGACACAGGAGTTTTTATTTTCTTGGGGATCCCTCTGGCGCTGGACGGAGCGAGAATCTTTCCGCAAACTCCAGCCATGAGCCTAGTTCAGGGAAGCCCCACCTCAAGCAAAGGAATCCCGCCTTGTACCACAGCCAGCCTAGAAGTGCAGTCATAGCCTGGGCCGCTTCCCAAGCTCGGAGGGTTGGAAGGGATCGCCTCAGCGGCACGGGCCGATCTCAGGCAATCTGGCAGCCGCTCAAAATCTGTCAAATCTGTCTTCAATTAAACCAACCAAAGCTTAAGTCGATGACGCGAAGATACTTGAAAAACACAGCGACAGGATGGTGATTACCCTTCATTTTTAGATGAAGGGAAAAACCTCGATAAACTGTAAGAGTCGCAACTTAGATCGAGAATTTCCGTTAACAGCAAGCTAAAAGCTTAACCTGACCCCGAAGTTTCGGTATAGCTAAATTAAATAGCAAATAGATATAAAGATTTGTGTCAAAACCCAAAACTTCTTTACTCGACGTGGTACTCTGCTTAAAAGGTTCGGTTATCGTCTGCCATCGACATGGTGCGAGATTTGCGCTCTCCATCGGGATCCCTGGAACAGTTGTTTGGCCAGATGCCGCCTCTGGTCAGGCTCGACAGCTCCGTTGTCGAGGTTCTCTCCCGGCTGGCGCAAGAGAATCGCTCCTGGCCCTACGCCTTGGTGACGGACGCAGGCCGCGTGGTGGGCATTTTGACGCCTGTGGATGTGTTGCGGTGGATGGCCAGCGACCGATCTTGGCAGGGATCCACCGTCGCCGAGGCGATGACTACCCCTGTGGTGACCTTGGCCGCCGGCGACTACCGGGATCCGCTGGCCTTGCTGGAGCTGATGCGAACCCACGGGATACACCACTTGCCGGTGGTGGACGAAGCGGGATCCCTGCTAGGGGTGGTGAACCAAGACGGGCTGTGTTGGCAGCTCACGCTGGGGTCGTTGTTCTCGTTGTCTCTGGAGACCCAGCCGTCAGAAGCCACTTCGGATCCGGCGCTTTTGAGCCGAGGGCAGTTGCCAACCCCCAGACAGGACGTTCTGCCCCTGGATCTACAAGCCACCCTGAATTTGCGCGTTGCCATCGAGCGCTCTATCCCTCTGGGCATTGCCGCCGTCGATCCGCAAGGCAAGCAGATCTACGTCAACGAGACCTTTGCCGCGATGGTGGGCTGGGCCAAGGAAGAGCTAATCGGGAAAGATCCCCCTTTTGTCTATTGGCCCCCGGAAGAGCTGGAGAAAATCGCCGCCGCCCTTGCCCAGGGGCTGCCTCAGGATCGGCCTCCCCAGGGATGGGAGTTGACCTTCATGCGCCGCAACGGCGAGCGGTTTCCGGTGCGGATTTTGGATGCCCCCTGGCAAGATGCCCACGGGAATGTCATCGGCATGATCGCCAGCGTACAGGATTTAACCCAGGAAAAAGAGTTGCAGAATCAACAGCAAAAACTTCAGCACTCTCTGCAATATCAGCAAGATCTGTTTCAAAGCCTCTTCGAGCAAGCCCCGGTGGGTATAGCGGTCACGGATGCGGCGGGGCACTTGCTGAAGGTGAACCAGAGCTTTTGCCAGCTCACCGGCTACACCGAGGCTGAGCTTTTGGGCATGAATTATGCCGATCTCACCCATCCTGAGGATCTGCGGCAAGAGGCAATCTATGTCGAAGAAGCGCGAGCGGGCCGCCGCCGAGCCTACCGGATGGAAAAACGCTACATCCGCAAAAGTGGTGAGATCCTCTGGGTTGACCTCTCGTCTTTTGTGGCGGAGACCCCTGAGAAACAGATTTATGGCATCGCCTCAATTGTCGATATCACTGAGCGCAAGCAAGCCCAGGAGCAGGTTCAATTGCAACTGCATCAAGCTCGGCTGCTCAACCGTATCGCCCAAGGGATCCGGCAATCTTTGGAGGTGGATTCCATCCTCAGTTTTACCGTAGAAGAAGTTCGCCGCTTGTTGGATGTGGAGCGGGTGGTGATCTACCGCTTTTTCCCCAATTGGGTGGGCGAGATCGTCATGCAATCGGTCAGCCGGCCAGAGTTGAGCCTGCTGGGCCGCGTTATCGAAGATCATTGCTTTGTAAGCCAGTGGCACCAAGCCTATCAGCAGGGCCGCATTTCCGCCATCGAAGATATCGACACTGCCCCCATCCAGCCCTGCCACCGGGAGCTGCTGGCCAGTCTGGGGGTGCGGGCCAACTTGGTAGTGCCTATCCTGCAGGCATCCGCCCCCGGAGGGACGAGCCCGAAAGAGGGTGAGCTGGCCCGCCTCTGGGGGCTGTTGATCGCCCACCACTGCACCGCCCCTAAAAAATGGGATCCCTGGATGCCTGACTTCTTGCGACAAATTGCCGACCAACTGGGCCTGGCGCTGCAACAGGCGGAGCTGTTTCAGCAGCTTCAAGCTGCCAACGCCGAGCTACGTTACCAGGTGGAGGTGCGCAATGCCGAGCTGGCCCAGCGGGTGAGATACGAGCAACTGTTGCGGTTAATCGGCGATAAGGTGCGCTCCAGCCTGGACGAACAGGAGATCTTGGCCACGGTGGTGCGGGAGCTCACTCAGGCCTTCCAACTGGGCGCTTGCGGCGTGGCCCTCATCAATCCGGAAACCCAGACCTACACGCTGGCCCACGAGGCGGCGGGATCCCTGCCCCCCTCAGGCCAAGTCGCTCTGCCTTTGGATCCCCTGCTCTTGGGCCAACTCCGCCAGGGCCAGACTCTCCACTTCAGCACGGATCACCCGCTGCGGGGTCGCTGCACCCTCCTTGCCTGCCCTCTACTTGTGGGACAGCAAGAAGGGCAGTTTTCCTCAAACACGGGCTCGCTGCTGGGCTTTCTCAAGCTAATTCGCCTGCCCTGGGAAGGGTTTACCGAGGCGGAGATCCACTTTGCCGAGCAGGTGGCCACTCAGTGCAGCATTGCCATTCGCCAGGCCCGCCTTTACCAAGCAACCCAGGCCCAGCTCCGGCAACTGCAGCAGCTTAACGAGCTCAAAGAAGAGTTTCTCAGCATGGTCTCCCACGAGCTGCGCACCCCCCTGACCAGCACGAAAATGGCTCTGAAAATGCTGGAGGTGCACGGCCTTTCTGAGGCACAGATCCCTTATTTCAACATCCTCAAGCAGGAGTGGCAAAAAGAGCTGGACTTGGTCAACGACCTGCTGGATCTGCAGCGGCTGGAGGCCGGCAGCCGCGCTTTGGAGATTGTCCGCTTTGAGGTGCAAGGGTGGCTAGAGAAGCTGTTGCAGACCTTTATCCTTCGCTTTCAAGAGCGCCAGCTCGCCTTTGTCCCCCACATCCCCTCTGAACCCGTCTTTTTCAGCAGCGATGTGGGGCTGCTCACGCGCATCCTAAGCGAATTGCTGACCAACGCCGCCAAATACACCCCCACCGGCCAGCAGGTTTATCTGGAAGTAGCAGTCGTTCGCGCCAGCAGTGCGGAGCACTTGGCTTCTCAGCTCCACTTGCGCGTTCTCAACACCGGCGTGGAGATTCCGCCGGAGCACCTGCCGCAGATTTTCGAGAAGTTCTATCGGGTTCCGCAACTGGATTGGGCCCACCAGGGAGGCACCGGCTTGGGCTTGCCGCTGGCGAAAAAAGCGGTGAAACTGCTGCGAGGCAATCTGCGGGTGGAAAGCCGCGAGAACCGCACTCTGTTTGAGGTCAGCCTGCCCGACCTCTCGACAGATGCCAGTTTCGGCAATTGCTGAAAACGGGTGCCAACTGGCAGGTAACCTCGCGAGGATGAGCGTTTTCAACCTCACAACCAGATCTTGTAGACGAGCGGGATCCCTATTGCGCAGAAGATAGGGCTATATCGACCGGGGCTGGTTTTACCGAAAAAAGCTGCGCCTAGCCAATCTCAGCTTCTGCCGGAATCTGGGAAAGAGAGAAGGTGATCTCTTGTTGCTCCACCAGGCGGGCGAATTCTCGCTCGAAGGTGACCAAGGCGCGGTTGGTTTTACCCCCCAAGTAGAGCCCCGTCTCCGTTTGCAAAGCCCAGATTTGGCTGTAGCTGAAGTAGCTCATCACCACCCCCACCATCAACAGGCCAAATCCGAGATACACCGCAGGGATCCCTGGATCCGATTTAATTTGCAGTCCGGTAGCGCCGATCACCTCATCCAGATGCAGAGTGAGCGGGTTGGGGAAGCGTTGGGGAGCGATTTCGTCGAGGGCCAAGCTCATGCCTTGGCGCAGGGATCCCATCCATTGCCCTTCAGTGTCGTAGAGCAGGGCTGTCCCCTGCAAATCCGGCAGCAGCAGCGTGAGTCCCTGGCTCATGTCCGGCTGGGTGGGCACAAAAGCGCCCCAGAGTTTGTTGCCTGCCTCGGTACGCACCGGCACCACCGGGATTTGAAAAGTGGGGCTGTTGTTGATGCGGATGCGGATGCTGTCGATGCTCCAATCGGCTTGGTAAAGGGTCACACCCCGGTAGGAGAGAGGATGGTTGACGGAAATGGTCTGACGTTTGACCTCCTGACCCTGATCCAAGATCGAGAGGTCGGAATAAAACTGCTTGACACGGCCATCGGGAGCGTAGTCAATCCAGAAGCGATTGGCCCGAATTTGCCAGGTAGGCAAGTGAGCACGAGCCAGATCTCCCGCTCCGGTCAAGTGTTGAATGGAAGCCACGCTGCCGCTGGGAATGAGTTCTTGGGCCTTGAAGCCGCTAATGCTGCCCCAAATCGCCCCCAGCAAGATCAGCAGCATGCTGACATGCACCAAGATGGGGCCGATCCTGCCGATTAACCCTTTGCGGGCGTAGAGGTAATGGCCCTCCTGAAACACCAGATAGCCCTGTCGGCGCAACCGCTCCGGCAGACCTTGTAAAGATTGCTGAGGCAGATACGTCCGAAACGGCAGGCGCTGAAAAGACTGCGGGCGGGTGAGATAGCTCCAACGGCGAGCCACCTTCAACATCGGCCATTGGCGCGTCAGGGAACAGGCGGCAAGGCTGCTGCCGAACAGGATCAAAATGGCCAGAAACCAAGGGGTGCGGTAGACGTGATCCAATCCCAAGTTCAGGATCACCCGCCACGTGAGAAAGCCAAACAGGGCCGGATGCTCCGGATAGTGGGCTTGATAAAAAGCCGCTGTTTCCTCTTGCTCAATTACCGTGCCGGTGGCGCTCAAGACCGCAATTGCCAACAAAAGGCCAATGGCCAGGCGCAGATCCGCCAGCAGCGGCAGCAGCTCATGACGAAAGTACCGCCGCAGCGAGGAAACCCAGCGGGCAAGCGGGAGAGAGTATATGACCATGAGAAGTTTGTCGGCTCAAGATTCAGATCGCCGTTTTTGCCAGGCAAGGCGCAGTTTTCAACAGGGTGCTGTAGGTGTAGCCCCATCTTAGCCTGCAGCAGCAGGGATCCCTTAGGCCCAAGCCGACAAGATTGTTACGCTGCCGAACCCCACCAACACCACCCCACTGGCATAAGTGAGCCAGCCCGACCAGCGCCGCAGGGCCAACAGTTGCTTCACCAACCCGGTAAACACCCCCGCCAGGAGCAGAGGAAAGGCCAATCCCAGCCCGTAAGCCAGCAGCAGCCCGCCTCCTACCCAGGGTTGCCCTGTGGTGGAAACCCAGGCCAGCAAAGCCACCAAAACCGGCGTACTGCAGGGAGAGGCCACCAGGCCAAAAGTTAACCCCAGCAACACTGCCCGACCCAGCCTGGGCCATTCTCCGGGAATCTCGAGGCGGTTAAACCAATCGGGAAAACGCAGGGGGATCACCTCTAACAAGTTCAGCCCCATCAAGATGGCAATTCCCCCCGCCACAACAGGCCCGAAGGATCCGGTTTGTCCGTAAACGCGACCCAGCAAAGCTGCCGACAAACCCAGCAGGGTCAGGGTAAAAGCCACCCCAGCCGCAAAACCCAAAGATTGAGCCCAAACTTGCCGCCGCCCTTCCCCAGCCGTTTCCTCAGAAGCGGGGGTGTAGCCGCCGATGTAGCCGATGGTCACCGGCAGCATAGACAACGTGCAGGGGGAAAGACTGGTGAGCAAGCCCGCCAGACCCACCACCAACAGACTAACGGGAGAAAGGTGCTGCAGTTGAAACTGCACCAGCTCAGTTGCCCATTGTTCTAGGTGGTAAAGCCAGAGCTGAGCCGCATTCAACATAAGCTCAATCTGTCAACATAAGCCCAAGGTAGCATGAACTCCCCCGCCCCCCTGGGATCCCCAGTCTTGGGGGAGTACGTCTACTATCCATTCCCACCGCCCAGGTTGTGGAGAATTTCGCGAGGATGGTTGACGGGGAACTGCTGCCATTCTTGTTGAGTTCGTTGCAGCACCCGGAGCAATTCGTCCCACTTTTCGCCAGCGATCAACTGCTCTATCTGTCGCAGCTGAGCTTGGTAGCTGCTCAGGGCAGTCAGCAGCGCCTGTCGGTTGTGGCGGGCCATTTCCAAACCCAATTGCGGGATCCCTCCGCCAACACGGCTGGTATCGCGGAATCCGCTGCTGGCCAAAGTGCGGGCCAATTCCAGAATCGCGGGATCCCCTTCTTGGCTAACCGCTGCGATCAAACTGGCGCTGACCATAACTGGCAAATGGCTGATCCAGGCCACCGCTCGGTCATGGCGTGCGGGATCCGTGAGGACAGCTTCTGCGCCAACAGCAGCAATCAGTTCTTTCACCGCATCGAGAGCCTGAGGTTGGGTCTCGGCGATGGGAGTGAGCACGTAGGGCCGCCCCCGAAACAAGTCAGCTTCTGCCGCTTGGATCCCTTGCAGGCTTTTGCCGGCCATGGGGTGCCCCCCCACAAACCAGGGCCACAATTCGGTTGCCGGAGCAACGATGGGCTGCTTAACCGAGCCGACATCGCTCACCACGGTTTCTGCCGACAAATAAGGCAACAGGGCGGCTAGCGTGGCCAACACCTGCTCCAGAGGGGTACAGATCAGCACCATTTGCGGATCAAAGCGAGCCAACTGGGCCAACTCGGTTCCACAGCCTTGGACAGCACCCCGTTCCAGAGCCTGTTTGCAGGTGGCCGGGTTGCGGCTTATCCCCCAGACGGGATATCCCTTTTCGGTCAGTTTGAGGGCCAGGGATCCGCCAATCAACCCCAACCCGACAATGGCAATGCGCATAGTATCTCAGTAAGCCAGTGAAACTCCTTTTTGGACACCACCAACAACCGCTTCCAGGTGTAGTAGGAGGCTGCTCCCGTAGCTCAGCGATACTCGCCACCGGCGGGCAAGCCTAGTTCCTTCCGAAGCTCCCGCCGCAGCAGCTAAATTCTCGGCCAGGGACTGTCCACTTGTCCATTTTTAAGTCAATATAGGGGTAACATCCGGGCTTGCTTGCCCTGCGGATTCGTGGTAGCCAAACTGGCCTCCGACAGGAAAAACAAGGGCAGGCCTTGGATGTATTGGCAGGAGCTCGGCCCGCTGTGGACTGCTGTTGCGCCGAAGGGATCCCAGCCTTTCGTGCCGGCTCAGCGCAGTTCTTCTTCGCTTACTCAAGACCACGTGTCACTCTTCTCAGCGATTGCTCCAGAACTGTACCCATTGAGCCACTTTCACAGCGGGCTCGGCTTTTGGCCTGCGAGTTCCCGCTTTAACCCCCGTTGGGGAGCACTCTGTCGTTTAGGAGATTCTATGCCTAGTGAACCCAAAACCCGCAAGAGCCGTGAAAGCACTAACCCGCGCCCGCGCGACCGTCGTCGTGAATCGGCCAAAGGGAGCAAAGGGGCAGTTCCAGCCACCAACCTCTCCTTGCCGAAGTTAATTCAAGAGAATGCGGTGCTCCAATCTCGCAGCCAGTTGTTGTTGATGTACAGTGACTTCCAAACCGAAATGCCCAACGATGGCAAAACCGGTGTGGGCACCTGGCTACAGTCTCGACTCAAGGAGCACGGCATGCCCAGCCTGCTGCGTTTTGGCCCCCGCTCCCGCCCCCAGGTTTTCCGCCGCGATGAATTTTCCGAGTGGATTACGCTGGCTCTGGCCTCTGTTAACCCCAACAGCGATACTGCCCCCCAAGAGCACCTGAGCTAGGCCGGAAGGGGAAGTTGAGCGGTAGAAGCAGAGGTTGCTGGCCCAGGGATCCCGCCACGCCCGTTGAGGGAAGAGGGTGAACTGGGCTTTTCTGTATCCGGCAATAG
Source organism: Thermostichus sp. MS-CIW-25 (assembly GCF_054060015.1). Lineage (NCBI taxonomy): Bacteria > Bacillati > Cyanobacteriota > Cyanophyceae > Thermostichales > Thermostichaceae > Thermostichus > Thermostichus sp. MS-CIW-25. Next base: position 17,333 of record NZ_JBSSCS010000023.1, on the reverse strand, counting down.
CAGGTCGCGGATGAGGCGAGCTGCCGAGCGTTGCAACCAGCGGGAGGCCAATTGACGGCCCAGTTGTTGAGCTTCCGGTTTGGCAGCCACCTTGGCAACAATCGGCAGAAGCTGCAGCGGCTGAAAGCTCGGGTTGCTGCTGAGGAGTTCCCACAGACGCTGCAAATGAGCCAAGCCATCTGAGCCACCCTGGGATCCCGAGCTGGAAAAGAGCACATCCACTAGGCGCTCCCGCAGGAAAGCGCCCCGCTCAGAAAAGATAAAATCAACGGCCTTTTCCAGGGATCCCTGCAGGTCAAAATCCTCGCTGTTGACGGCGTTGCGCAGCAGGTTCTCCAGGCGGTTCCAGCGAAATTGCCCCTGGTTAAACAGCAGCTCCCGCAGAGATACGCGCAGCTCCGGGGCCGGGTCGGTGAGCAGGCGCTGAGCCACGTAGGGATAGGCCACGCTCAACACCTTAAAGTTGGGATCCAGGCCGATGGCGATCCCTTCCAGGGTGAGCAAAGAGCGGATGATCAAGGCGTAGTAGGCGGGAACTCGAAAGGGAAAGTCGTACATCACCCCCGAGAGCCGATCGGTGATGCTCTTGAAATTCAGTTCGGAGACCGATTTGCCCATCGCTTCGGCGAAGACAGCTTCCAGAGCAGGGATGATGGGAGTCAGGTCGGTATCTGGATCCAGGAACTCCAAGTCCACGTAGTCTTGGGCCAGCCCGGCAAAGTCTCGGTTTACCAAATGCACAATCGCCTTGATCAGGCCGTAGCGCTGATGGGGCGCGATGGTGCTCATCATGCCGAAATCGATATAGGCCAGCCGCCCGTCGTACATGGCCAAGAGGTTGCCCGGGTGGGGATCGGCGTGGAAAAAGCCATTTTCCAAAAGCTGCTTGAGGGAGCAATTGACACCGATCTCGATCAAGTGCCGTCCATCCAGCCCCGCAGCAGCGATTTTGTCAACCTGAGTCAGCTTGATGCCATCAATCCACTCCATCGTCAGCACCTTGGTGCGGGTGTACTCCCAGTAAATTCTGGGGGCATAGATGGAGGGGTGACGGTACAGCGCCAGGAACCGCTCGGCATTGCGGCCCTCCTGCGTGTAGTCCATTTCTTCGTAGAGGCGCCCGGCAAACTCATCGACGATGCCCACCAGGTCGCTGCGGATGCGGCGGAAAGTGCGTTTGGCCCAGGCGGCCAGGCTGCGGACAATATACATGTCGAGAGAGATGCGCCCAATCAAGTCGGGCCGCTGCACCTTGACGGCGACTTTCTCCCCGCTGTGCAAGTAGGCCTGGTACACTTGCCCCAAGCTGGCGGCGGCAATCGGCTCGGGGCTGATTTCTCGAAAGATTTTGTCTACGGGTTTGCCGATTTCCGACTCGATGAGGGCAAAAGCGATGGCATTGTCAAAGGGGGGCAGCTCATCCTGCAGTTTGGCCAGTTCCTCCAGAAACAGGGGCGAAACCAGATCGGGACGGGTGGAGAGGGCTTGGCCGATTTTGATGGCCGTCGGCCCCAATTCCGTGAGGATCTCCCGCAGCCGGGCCGCGTGTTTGGGGCGATTCTTCAGCTCTACTCCCCGCCAGCGATCCCAAAACACCCAGGCCAACAAGCCCAAAAAAGGGGTGATCAACTGAAACAGGCGCCGCACCACCAGATCCCAGCGCCCTCGATATTGCTTGGCCAACTGTTCTGGGTCATAACGCAGGCTCAACTCCGGTGCCACTCCCAGATTTGCTGGCGGGATGGTCATAACCGGAGAGTCCGCCGCTGCGGAACCCAAGTTATGCTGCCTCGCTGCTGTTGTCACTACCGGTGTTGACGGTGTTGCGCCCATAGATGCCCCAACGGATTCCGTAACACATCTTAACTTGCTGGCTCAGCCTGGCGACTCTTGGAGGCGGCCACCGGCCTGCTCGATTGGGCTTGAAAAGGCCGGCCAAACCTTCAGAAAAGGATCTTCATCCTCTCCCGGAGAAGGTGACAGCAGCCCACCTACGGGGATCCCCGCCAAACCTAGAATGGGAAAACCGCGATCTCTGCCTTTGTGTCTGGATCCCCCCCTCTGCCGCCTGCCGAGCCGAGTTCGACCGGATTTGCAGCCCTTAAGGCGCGCCACCTGCTGTTGGCCTTCTTGGTGATCAACCTGGGCGTGGGTTTGGGAGCCGTGGCTTTGGCCCAGATGTTGCATCTCCCACCGGATGATCCACTGCTGGCCTACCTGGTCTATTGCTCCACTTTTGTCCTCACCTGTATTTGGAGCTGGCGGCGGGGGCAGCAAGCCCATCTGCAGATGAGGCGGCTGTGGGGCAACTGGCGGGCTGCTATTCCCTGGGGATCCCTGCTGCGGGTGGTGCCGGCTTTGCTGGTGCTCTCCCTGGGCACAACTTTGTTGATGCTCTACCTGGTATCCCTGCCTGCGCCGGAGCTGGCGGAGTCGATGCTGCACTCACTGGGGGAAGAGGATGGAGAAATGGCCTGGCCGCAGGTGTATCAGGGGTTGCGCTGGCTCTCGATTGGGGTGGTGGCCCCCATAACGGAGGAGTGGCTGTTTCGCGGCATCTTGCTACACCGCTGGGGCCTCAAGTGGGGCCTCTCCAGAGGGCTACTGGCTTCTTCTGTGGTGTTCGGCCTGCTGCACCCCAACCCAGTCGGGTTGACGGTGTTCGGCTTGGTGATGGGCCTGTTCTACTTGCAGACTCGCTCCCTGACCTTGCCTGTCTTGGCTCATGCCTTGAACAATCTCTTGGCCTTAGCGCTGGGATCCCTGGCAGGAGGAAGCCCAGAACCAGCCGCTCCGATTGGGGTCTTTCACCTCTACTTTGGCCTGTGCTGTCTGGCGATGGCTGGGCTCATTTTGGTTCCCTTCGTCCGCTTCCATTGGCCGGAGCGTGGGGCTCACTTGCCCTATTTTCTAAACCGCTGAGTACTGACTTCACCGGGCTTCTGCTCCCACTTTCCCCGTTGTCTGATAGAAGAGCGCTGCCGTGGGATCCCCCCTGGGAAGTAGCGGGGGTTTGCTAAGGAATGCAAAGAAAACGCCAAAAACTGTCACCCGATCTCGCGAAAAAGCTGTGTGGATGGGGATATCCTGAAATAGGCAGCAACAGATTCCAGTGCAAAGTTTAGCTGTGGCTCGCTGGCCGATGGGGTAGTCGTTGGGCCGGGGGTCAGCCCAGAGGGTCAACATGGAAAGGCGGTCTTTTCTGCAAAAACTCCTCCTGGTTGCTGCCGGTCTTGGCCTATCCCCTGGCTGGTTGAGGGGCCGGGCTGAGCGATATGGGCAAGCTTTGGCGGCCGGCTCCCGCAAGCTGGCTGTTCTCATCGGTATTAACCGCTACCTTGGCGAGGGATCCGCGCTACAAGGGTGTTTGACAGATGTGGAGTTGCAGCGGGAGCTACTCCTCTATCGCTTTGGTTTTGACCCGGCAGACATTCTCACCCTTACCGATGGGGCAGCCACGCCGGCTGGGATCCAATCGGCCTTTGCAGAGCACTTGGGGGGTCAAGGTCACACGGCTGAAACGGTAGTGGTGCAGTTTAGCGGCTATGGCCAGTGGCGGCTGGGATCCGCGCCCAACTGTTGGCAGCCGGTGCTGCTGTTGTCTGGCTCTGAGGGAGTGGCAGCAATGGAGCTAGACAGCTTTTTCCGGCTTTTGGAAGGCTTGGGCACTGCCCAGATCACCACCCTTCTGGACTGTGGCTTTACCTATGTCTCGCCGTCGGTGCGAGGCAACTTGCAACTGCGTTCCCGTCCCCCAGCCGCCATCCCAGACTCCTCGGAACCCCAGCGGGTTTGGCCGTCTCCGCCCAAGGGCTTGCTGATTTCGGCCACCACTCCCCAGGACTTGGCAGCAGAAGCTGCTTGGCCGGGATTCTATGCCGGGGTACTCACCTATCTGCTGACGCAGTACCTGTGGGAAACCACGCCTGCCACCCGTCTGCTGGTGGCCTTTAACCAAGTGGTTAGCCGGCGGGAGCTGGGCCTCTTCGCCTGCCAACGCCCCACCTTGGAAGGCAAAGACACTGCTCGACACATCCACCCCTATTTTCTCATGCCCACACCGGCAGGGGTCAGCGGGGTAGTCCAAGAAGTGAAGGGGAATCGGGCTCAGGTGTGGTTGGGCGGGATCCCGTCGGCGGCCCTGTGTGGTTTGCAGCCGGGTACTCTTTTGGTTCCCATTCCCGCCGATCCTTCCGCCTCTTCGCCGACGCCGCTGCTCATGCGTTCTCGCAGTGGGCTGTTGGCTCAGGTTCAGATGGCCAGTCCGGAAGGGCAGCTTCCCCCTGTGGGCACACCTTTGCGGGAGCAGCTGCGCGGCCTCTCCAGCACGCTCAAGCTTTTGGTTGGCCTAGAGGAGAACCTGGGCCGCATTGAAAAGGTGGATCTGACCAATGCCATTGCCGGCTATAGCTGGATGGAAACGGCCAACCCCCGCGAGCGACAGGTGGACTGTTTGTTGGGCCGCATCACCCCGGAAATGGCCGCTGCTTTTAGGACTCCGTCCCGCTGGCGCGAACGGTCGGACACCCTGCTCAAGCCTCTGGAAGTGAACAGCTACAGCCTGTTCTGGCCGGGGCGAGAATTGCTCCTGAATTCTTGTGGCCCGGCAGGAGAAGCCGCAGCAATGGCCGTCCAGCGGTTAGCTCCCCGTCTTGCCCATCTGCTGGCTGCCAAACGTTTGCGCACCACCCTCAATGCGGTTTCCTCTTCCTTGGCGGTGGTGGCGGAGTTGGCCGTCAAAGGTAAAGCTGCCAATCGCGCCAGCGGGACGGAGTCCTTAGCTCCCCCGTTGGCAGCACGCCTTGTCCAGTCTGTAGCCTCTGCTCCTGCTGAGGTGGGTATGCAACGGTTTATGCGGGGGGATCCCTTGCATCTCACCCTTTGCAACAACAGCGATCAGCATCTGTTCGGCTACCTGTTGCTGATCGACCCGACCGGACAACTGCACCTGCTGGCCCCCCTGCCTCAGGACAACTTCACCACACCTCTTCGCTTGGAAGCCAAGAGCAGTTTAACTTTGCCACCCTTGCCGGAGGTCGATGGCGAGCTGCGCTCTGCTGTGAGCTCTGACTTGCTCACCTGTCATGACCAAGGGCTGACGGAGCTGTTGTTTGTGGCCAGCACCCGCCCCCTGTCCGCCAGCTTGGAAGCCCTCAAGGCTATGGCCCGCAAACTGGGGGTAGCCCGTTCGCCGATGTTGCTCAATGGGCCGCTGGAATGGACGCAAACGCTCCTCGAGGAGTTGACTCAGCGTGCCTCCGATCGCGCCAGCGGGACGGAGTCCTTAGGGGATCCCGACTTGCGTTGGCTGGATCCCGCCCAATCCATCACCCTTTCCCTTACCTATTTGCTGGTTTAGCTCAGCAGCAGGGCAAACAGGCCGCAGAGGGCAATGCCATCGAAAACCCCGGCCCCGCCAATGCTGAGAATGCCTGAGCAATTGCGCCGCAACACCTCCGGCAAGTGCAGGAGATCCGCCCCGATAAGGGTACCCAAAACCCCGCCGGCAAAGGCCACTGCTGGCGCCTGATCCCCAGCCCAGAACAAAGCGGCCAAGGCTGCTGTAGCTGGGGCAATTAGAGGATTCATCTGAATGCCGATCCCCGGCACCACGTGGGAAGCATGGTAGCTGACCAAGGTTACCAGCGCCGTCACCGCCAGGATCAGCACGCTGTCGGCCCGCCCAAATTGATATAGGGCCAAGAGCACCGGGATCAACCCCCCGCCCACGTTCAAGGCAATTACCGTCTCCTGAGGGATTTTCGCCAAAGGGATCCCCCAGAATTGCCGCATCCACAGGCTGGCTAAGTCCTCCACCAGCGTCACCTCGCATTTCACCCGATAGAGGGGAATATTGACCGAGCTGCCCACCAGGATGGCCAGCAGCAGTAACAGCGCTCCCTCCCGCGAGAACCCCAGCTTTCCCACCGCCAGCGCCACCACATCCACTGCCAGCCCCAGCCAGAGGAAAGGCAGCAGCAACACCAGCATGAAAAACAACAGCAGCGAGACCGGCAGGTAGAACATGGCAGGGATCCCTGGCGCTCGGGTGTCAGCTCCAGCCTATCAAGACTGAGTGTGATTTTTTCGGGCAAGGTCTGTAACCAGTGGGATCTCTATCCTTTGAATGAGAAATAAGTCTGCAATCGGCTTTACTCAGTCTATAGGCCGAAGATTTTGTTGCGAATATCATGAGCGATTTCAAGACCGGCACGCCAATCTCCAGCAGTCTTAGACAGGGTAATCAAATAACGTCGATCCCCATAAAAGCAAATCTTGATGTGAGGGGATTCTGAAACAAGCTCAAAACCAAAATTCTGAAGCTCTTTTTCGGCACGATTACTCCATTTTCGGTAGTCACAAAACCAGTGGTCTACAAATTCTCTAATGCTTTGGCGGCAACTGTCGCCCTCACATGCATCGTTACTCTGGATTAAGTCTTTAAGGATATGCTGAACTCGACTTTCTTGGTGCACTTGGTTAATTGCCCTGCGTAGAATTTCCAGGATAAAGCTCTTAGCCTCTTGTGGGTAAAAGTCTCTCTCATTTTCTAGCCTTAATACTATATCACATTCTGATAAGATCTGCTCTCTGTAACGTTTATCCCCTTTGCATTGGTACTGCACAGACAGAGTCTTTTGAAAACCTTCTACACTTAAATTAAGAAAATCTCTCTCCTCTTCAAGACTCTTGATCTTTTGGTTCCGGTCTTCTAGTTCTATCTCTAATTCTTGTAGTTTTTCATCTTTCTGTTGAAGCTGGCGTCGCAGATCTGAAAGCTGCCTTTCGTAACTTTGCCGCCACTGTTCTTTCTCCTCAATTTGCTGAAAGAGATCCCTGGCTCTTTGCTCTTGGAGTTGGAGCTTCTCAATCAGGCAGTTTTGCTCAGCTACCCGAGCTTCCAGGCTTGTGACTTGCTCGTTCTTCCGCTGGAGCTGAGCTTGTAGTTCAGAGAGCTGGCTTTCGTAATTGCGTAGTTGCTGCTTCCTTTCTTCTATTTGCTGAGAGAGATCCCTGATTCTCTGCTCCTGGAGCTGAAGCTTTTCAATCGAATGAGCCTGCTGAGCCAGTTGCGCTTTCAGAGCCTGGATTTGCTCATTGCTCTGCTGAAGCCGAGCTTGTAGCTGTGCAAGTTCGTCTTGCTTACTACGCAGCAGATGCTCTTTTTCCTGAACTTGCTGAGACAAATTTGTAGCGGACTGCCGCCATTTTTGCAGATCCACTAACAGTCTTTGGATCTCTTCCTCTTTTTGTGCAGCTTGATTCCCCGGTTCCAGGTTCTCTGCCTGAGCGCTTCGTAGCTGCTCTGGTGCCTGTCTCTGGGTTTCCTCATCCTTCTGTAGAAGCTGATCCTCCGTTTCCTGAAATTGCTCAAAGGAAGGACGAGGCAGCTCTAAGACAACCTGACCTCTTTGAGCCTGGGATCCTGCCAGTGATTTGTTACGCTCTACTTTCTGAGCCGCTACACTGCCAGCTCCTGCTACAAGAGCCACCGTGAGAGCTCTCCTAAAAGCTGGCTGAGGCAGAGAGGCAATGGCGGCAGCCGCGAGAGCAGTAACGATGTGGACGTTAAAGGGCTTAGCCATGACAACAGAGAGCGTTGGGCGAGAAGGAGTTGGAACTAAGGATAACCGCTGATGCCAGAACCGTGAAAGAAATACAAAAATTTTATATGGTATAATATTTTGAGGAGGAGTCCTTTGGAGCTTTGTTAAGTTTCAAAAAATCAGAAGGAAAAACAACGAACTTCACCGTTGCCGCATTTGCGGATCCAAGGCATCTCGCAATCCATCCCCGACAAAATTGATGCTCAGCACGGTCAAAAAAATCATCAGTCCGGGGAAGAAGGCCATGTGGGGCGCTTGCTCCAGGTAATTGCGGGCATCGAAGAGCAATCTGCCCCAAGTGGGCACATCCGGCGGGAACCCCAGCCCCAAGAAGCTCAGCGTTGACTCGGTGATGATCGCCGTCCCTACTGATAGCGTCGCCGCCACAATCACAGGGCTGAGCACATTGGGGAAAATATGCACCCAGATCAGCCGACGGGCCGGAGCCCCAATGGCGCGAGCCGCCAAGACAAAATCCATTTCCCGCACGCTCAAGAAGCTGGCCCGTACCAGCCGCGCCACCGACATCCAATTCAAGCTGCCGATCACCAGCACCACCAGGATAAAAATCCCCGTTTCTGGCCCTGCCAAGCGTCGCAAGCTCTCTCGAAACAGAAAGATCACCAACAACAACAGCGGCAATTGCGGCAAGGAGAGAAACAAATCCGTAAACCGCATCAGGGCCACATCGATCCAACCCCCATAAAACCCCGATATCGCCCCGATCAAGGTGCCCATCGTAATGGCCACCAGCATTGAGGTAATGCCCACTGAAAGCGATACTCGCCCGCCGCGCAACACCCGCGCCAAGACATCTTGTCCCAGGTCGTTGGTGCCAAAGGGATGGGCCCAACTGGGGGGCAGTTGAGAACGAGAAAAGTCGATCTGGCTGGGGGAAGCTGTGTAGATCAGCGGGCCCACCACACATCCCAAGATGATGAGCAGCAAGGTGGCCGTCCCAAACAGGGCCAGCCTATCCCGACGAAAGCGCCGCCAGGCATCCCCCCACAGGGTACGCGGGGGGCGTTCCTGAACGTTGGCTTGAGGGGGAGCAGGGATCGAAGCAGACATCGGACACCTCTAGAAGTTTGAGGGTGAAAGATTGTTGAAGAGCCGGATCCCTAGCGGGTATACTGCACCCGCGGATCCAAAATGCTGTAGAGAATATCCGCCACCAAATTGAAAATCACGATCAAGATGGCGTAGATAAAGGTGATGGCCATCACCACCGGCGTATCGCCCCGGAAGATGGAATCCACCAACAAAGCGCCGATCCCAGGTACGCGAAAAATCTGCTCTGTAACCAGCGCTCCGGTAAACACGGATGGAATATCCAGGGCCAACAGCGTTACCACCGGGATCAAGGCATTGCGCAAAATGTGCCGATTCACCACCACCCATTCTTGCAAGCCTTTGGCCCTGGCCGTCCGCACGTAATCCCGGTTCATTTGCTCCAGCATTGAGGCTCGCACAAAGCGCATCAGCACCGCTGCCTGGAACAACACCAAGACTGTCACAGGCATGATCGATTGGCGCACCTGGGCCACAAAACTTGCCCAATCGGTTACCCGCAGCGTGCTGTTGTAGATGAAGGGGAACCAGCGCAGTTGCACACTGAAAATGATGATGAACAAAATACCCGTAAAAAAGGTGGGCAAGGAAAAGCCAACAAAAGCCAGCGTCGTCACCACTTGGTCGAAGAGGGTGTAGCGCTTCAGGGCAGAGATCACGCCCAAAGGCACCGCCAGCAATGCGCCGATAATATATGCAGTGCCAACTATCCAAAGAGTGGTGGGCAACCGTTGCAAAATCAAGTTCGACACGGGGCTGCGGCTGGTAAAAGAAAAGCCCATATCCCCCTGCATAAAAGCCCACAGCCACTTCACATAGCGGATGTAAATCGGCTGATCTAGCCCCAAAGAACGGCGAATGTTCTCCCGTACTTCCGCAGTGATGGCAGGATTGGTGGCAAATTCTGCCATGGGATCCCCAGGTGCCAAAGCCAAGATGGCAAACACCACGATGCTGATGGCCAGCAAGGTGGGAATGGAGATCAACAGGCGATTAATCAAGTAGCGCGTCATAAAAACAAAGAGACAAAAATGAAAGCAATGCCATCATGGTAGGGATGTTGGCAGCAAAATGTTAGGGGAAAGCCTTTCTTGCCCAGAGAGGAAAAAAAGAGGCAAGGGATCCCTCCCTCACCCCCGCCCCTCCCCGACAGGATCCCCTAGGACTTGCGAGTCCAATCTTTGATGTTCCAAGGTTCCAGATCCCAGGGGGTGAGATCGATCCCTTCCAGGCTGTTGGCCGCTGCCGCCGGGCTGGAGCGGTCGATCAAAGGAATCACCGCCACATCTTCTACTGTCAGGAAGTTGTTCATTTTCTTGATCTGCTCCTCCCGTTCTTTGGCATCGGTCATCGCCACCAGCTCGGCAAACATGGCGTCGTAGGTGGGGTTGCAATAGCGGGAGTCGTTGGACTTAGCCCAGTTGTTTTCTTTCTGGGCAATCTCCTCGCAAAGGTAACGGCGCAGGTAACTCGTCGGATCCGGGTTATCGTTGCCAGTGGTGTACATCTGTAGGTCAGCGTAGAAGTGGCCCAGGTTGTCGGGGTTGTTGGGTTCGCTGTCGAAGAAGATGCTGGCATCGATGCTCTTCAGCTCCAGGTCGATGCCGATCTTGCTGAAGTCTTGCTTGATGATCTCCTGAGTTTTCTGGCGCACCGGGTTAACAGAGGTTTGGAAAACCATGCGCATCTCTACACCACCTTTGTCCCGAATGCCGTTGTTGTTGCTATCTACCCAACCGGCTTCATCCAGCAGCGCTGCAGCTTTCTCCAGGTTGAATTCCCAGGGAGCGTTGGCCCGCAGGTTTTCGGGAGATAACACGTAGTCATTGGTGGGGGTACCGGCCACGCCGTAGATCTGATCGGCGATGGTTTGCCGATCCACAGCCAGGCTCAGGGCTTTGCGCACGTTCAAGTCCGTCAGGAACGGATGGGGCACATCCTTGTGGGAGCGTTGCCCGTCTTTCTCTACGTTGGGGTCGGAGAAATTGATAACGATCCGCTCCATGCTCGGGCCAGGCTTGGGAATGACCCGACCAATGCCTGTAGCCTCTAGCTGAGCGAGCACTGCAGCTTCTACCTGGGTGTTCCAGGCATAGTCGGCATCGCCGGTTTGCAGCACCGCCCGTGCCGCAGAGGTGGCATCTCCACCTCCCTTCAATTCCACGCGCTTGAAGAAGGGCTTGCCCTCTTCCCGAAAGCTCTTGTTGGCCACATAGACGATCACATCCCCTGGCCTCACCTCTTCGGTAATGTAGGGGCCAGTGCCAATGGGGGCCAGGTTGGCAGGGGCCTCGCGGGAGTTAGGGCCGTTGTAGTCTTTGAAGATATGTTTGGGGATGATCATGCCGTTGCTGCCGACAAAGGGCACAAACCAAGCCACCGTCGGCTTTTTGAAGGTGATTTTCACCGTGGTCGGATCCACAGCTTCCACCGAGGCAACATCGGCATAGTATTCGGAGGTAATCGCCCCCACTTCTGGGTTGGAAACGTACTCGTAGGTGAAGACCACATCTTCAGCGGTGAAGGGTTCTCCATCCGCCCAAGTGACCCCGCTCTTCAACTTCCAGGTGACAGAGGTCAGATCTTTGGCAACGCCGCCGTTTTCAATGCTGGGGATTTCTGCTGCCAAAAAAGGCACCATTTCACCACGGGCATCAAAGCTGGCCAGAGGCTCATAGACCAAGCGGCTGGCTTCAAAGTCTTTGGTTCCTGTGGAGAGGTGAGGGTTAAGCAGAGTTGGCGCTTGCCAGTACAGCAACCGCAGGGTGTCGTCGGCTTGGGCCTGGACGGGTATCCAATGCTGGTGAACCAGCAACCCTCCCACCACAAACAGGGGAATCAACCACAGCCGCAGCTTGACCAACCGCAGTCTCAGACGTTGGAAAGGATGAAAAGACATTTACACTTACCTCTTGTAAACAGACTCAGCTAGGGGACTGGCGCTATGGCCTCCAAGTCATCCCAGAGATTTTCAGCCTTTGACTGGCAAGAACCGGGTAAGGTTCCCCCCCGGCGGTCCGATTGAGGTCAACTTTGTTGGATGAGGGTTTGCCTCAATCAAGACCTCTTTTAGGTTTAGGTTTCAGCAAGGTAGCAGATGGACGGGATTTTTCTGTAATTCGTTACACAGTATTGCCAGATCCCGCTTGCAGAGCCCTAGAGGGTTGGATTGCTGGGAATGGGGTTCCCTCGTTTGGTGCAAATGGATACGCAAATGTCTGTAGAGATGAGCAAGAATGGTGGCAGGGTTTCGTCAACCCTTAGGTGCTGCTCCTCTTTAGGGTTGGACTTGAACTCGGTCGGGATTGAGCTTGAATTGGTTTGTGTCTAAATGGTTCTAAGGGATGCTGGATTTTTCTGGAAAAATTCGCCATATAAGGGGAAATCCTTTTCCTTTGCTGTAGCGGTGACAAGGATCCCAGGAGCATGGCGCGATTGTTAGAAGTATGGCGGCTGGAAACGCGGTTCTATACCCAGGATGGAGTGGTGAAGGCCGTCAACGGTTCCAGCTTTCACGTGGACGAGGGGGAAACTCTGGGCATTGTGGGGGAATCGGGATCCGGCAAAAGTGTCACCATGCTCTCGGTGATGCGGCTGATCCCAACACCGCCGGGCAAAATTGTGGGGGGCGAGGTGCTGTTTGCCGGCCAAGACCTGCTCAAGCTGAAAGAATCGGAAATGCGGCGCATCCGGGGCAACCAGATCGCCATGATCTTTCAAGACCCCATGACCTCCTTGAACCCTGTCTTGCGAGTGGGCCAACAAATTGCCGAGGCTCTGCAGTTGCACCTGGGCATGACTCCTGCCCAAGCACGGCAGCGGACTATTGAACTGTTACAAATGGTTGGGATCCCGGCAGCAGCCGAGCGGGTGGATCACTATCCCCACCAATTCTCCGGGGGGATGCGGCAGCGGGTGATGATTGCCATGGGCCTGTCCTGCCGCCCAAAGCTGTTGATTGCCGATGAGCCCACCACCGCCTTGGATGTGACGATCCAAGCCCAGATTGTGGAGTTGATCAAAGCCTTGCGCGAGGAGATCGGCATGGCGATTATCTGGATTACCCATGATTTGGCCTTTTTGGCGGGCCTGGCCGACCGGATCTTGGTTATGTACGCCGGCCAGATTGTGGAAGAAGCTCCGTTGCACCAGCTTTACAAAAATCCCCGTCATCCCTACACCATCGGCCTGCTGCAGAGCATCCCCCGCCTGGATGAGCGCCGCCGCGAAAAGCTGCAGCCCATTGAGGGCATGCCCCCGGATTTGGTCAACTATCCCAAGGGTTGTCCGTTTGCGGCCCGTTGTCGCTTCGTCATCGACCGCTGCTGGAGCGAAAATCCAGAGCTGGAGTCCGTTGGATCCCAGCATGCGGTGGCTTGCTGGGTAAAGCCGGAAGGAAAAGCCCATCTGCGGTCAGTGGCCGGTGTCGGCGGGGACGGTGAATCGCTGGAGAGGACGGCCCATGGTTGACCCCCCTTCTTTCCCGGCCAGCGCCTCTGTCGATGCTTGCCCACCTGAGACCGGCCAAGCCACCTTGGTGCGCGTCGAAAACCTAAAAGTGCATTTTCCCATTCGGCGGGGGCTAATCCTGCAACGACAGGTGGGATCCGTCAAGGCGGTGGATGGGGTGAGTTTTGCGGTGCGGCGGGGAGAAACCCTGGGGCTGGTGGGAGAATCGGGCTGTGGCAAGAGCACCCTTGGGCGAGCCATTTTGCAGTTATATCGGCCCACCGCCGGGAACGTGTATTTTGGGGGTGTCGATCTGACCCAGCTCAGCCCGGAAGAGCTGCGCCGCATGCGGCAACGCATGCAGATGGTGTTTCAGGATCCCTATGCCGCTCTGAATCCCCGCCAGACGGTGGGGGCAATTGTGGGGGAGCCCCTGACAGTCTTTAGGGTGGCCGGGGGCAAAGCGCAGCAGGAGCGGGTCAGGGAGCTGCTGGAGGTGGTCGGCCTCAATGCCAACTTTGTCAACCGCTATCCCCACGAGTTTTCGGGCGGGCAACGGCAGCGGATTGTCATTGCCCGTGCCTTGGCTTTGAAGCCGGATTTTATTGTCTGTGATGAGCCGATCTCGGCTTTGGACGTGTCGATTCAGGCCCAGGTGATTAACTTGCTGCAGTCTTTGCAAGAGCAGTTCGGCCTCACCTATCTGTTCATCGCCCATGACCTGAGCGTGGTGCGCCACATTTCCGACCGGGTGGCGGTGATGTACTTGGGCAAGGTGGTGGAGCTGGCGGATCGCGACGAGATTTACCAAAATCCTCTCCATCCCTATACCCAGGCACTGCTCTCGGCAGTTCCCATTCCCGACCCGGAAGTGGAAGCCAGGCGCAAGCGGATCATCCTCAAGGGCGATGTGCCTAGCCCGGTCAACCCGCCCAAAGGATGCAACTTCCACACCCGCTGCCCTTGGGTAACAGAGGCGTGCCGTCAAGATCCACCCCCGGCCTTTCGCGAGGTGAGCGCGGGGCATTTTGTGGCTTGTCACCGGGTGCCGTAGGCAGCCCTCAGGGGATCCCGGCCACGCCGGTTTGGCGGGCAGCCTGGATCACTGCCGCGGCCACCTGGGGAACCACCCGCCCGTCGAAGACCGAGGGGATGATCCAGTGGCGATCCAACTCTTCGGCAGGGATCAAGGCAGCAATGGCTTGAGCGGCAGCCACACACATCTCGGTGTTGATCTGCTTGGCGCGGCAGTCGAGGGCGCCGCGAAACACGCCCGGAAAGGCCAGCACGTTGTTGATTTGGTTGGGGTAGTCGCTGCGGCCCGTGGCCATCACTGCCACCCGATTGCCCACCAGCTCCGGCTGGATCTCGGGCACCGGGTTGGCCAGGGCAAAGACGATGGGATCCGGTGCCATTTTTTCTACCATCTCCACTGTCAGGGCATTGGCCACGCTCACCCCAATAAACACATCCGCTCCCACCAAGGCTTCCGCCAGGGATCCCTTCTCCTCGACGGCAATGGCCGCCTTCTCGGGGGTGAGATCGGAACGGGAGCGGCTGAGGATCCCTTGGCGGTCGCAGACCAGGATGTGGGCTGCCCCGGCCCGCCGCAGCAGTTGCGTCACGGCAATGCCGGCTGCCCCGGCCCCATTGAGGACAATGCGCACCTCGTCTAGGCTCTTTTTCACCACTTTCAGGGCATTCAGCAGCGCCGCCAGCACCACAATGGCGGTGCCGTGCTGATCGTCGTGAAACACCGGCAGGTTGAGGCGGGCCTTGAGCTGAGACTCAATGGCAAAGCAGCGAGGGGCGCTGATGTCTTCCAGGTTAAAGCCGCCAAATCCCGGCGCCAGGCGCACCACCGTCTCTACAATTTCCCCCACCTCCTGAGTGGCCAGGCACAGAGGAAAGGCATCGATATCGGCAAAGCGCTTGAACAGCGCCGCCTTCCCCTCCATCACCGGCAAAGCTGCCTCCGGGCCGACATTCCCCAAGCCCAGCACGGCACTGCCATCGGTTACAATGCCCACACTGTTGCCCTTGATGGTGTACTCATAGACCGCGGCGGGGTTGGCAGCAATTTCCAGAGAAACCCGCCCTACCCCCGGCGTGTAGGCCATGGCCAGATCGGCGGCGCTCTCCAGGGGGCTTTTGGCCACCACCTGCAGCTTTCCCCCGCGGTGCAGCTCAAAGGTGCGGTCCACCACCCGCTCCACCTTCACATTGGCCAAGGAGGCAACGGCGGCGTAAATTTGCTGAGCATGCTCGCTGCTGACGGCATCTACACAGATTTCTCGCACCGTTTCTGCTGCCGATTGGTGGATGAGATCGATCTGGCTGAGGCTGCCTCCCACTTCCGCAATGGCCTGGGTGACGCGGGCTAGGGCTCCCGGCTGGTTGAGCAGGCGAATGCGCAGGGCAATGCTATAGCTAGAGCTGGGGGTAAGTTTTGTCATAGCTCCCTATGGTAGACGAAAAATCCGCTTCCGACTTGCACACCCTGGCCAACTGGCTGGAGGGCTACTACAGCAACCGCACCCAGGCGATGGCAGAGCCGGTGTGGTTTGTGCCGGTCAGCCTTTGGTACGTGCGCCTTCCCCACCTGTTCTCGGAGGGGATCGGCTTTTTTACCGAGCAATTTAACCAGCACACGCCGGGCCAGTTTTATCGCAGCCGGGTGCTCCAGGTATTGGGGGATCCCTTGCGGATCGAGAACTACAAATTGCGGGATCAAGCAGCTTGGGCAGGTGCCTCTCAGGATCCGCAGCGCTTGGCGCAGCTCTCCTTGGCCGACCTGGAGCATTTGCCCGGTTGTCGCATTTTGGTGGAAAAGCGCCCAGACTGCTATCACGGCGAAATGCTGCCAGGTGGAGAATGTCGTCTGAACCCCGGGGATAGCACCTATATCCACATCGAGTTCGACCTCACCCCCAGCGAATTCATCACCTGGGATCGGGGCTTTGACGCCGCCACTGGCCAACAAACCTGGGGATCCCGCGCCGGACCCTACCGTTACCAAAAAGGGATCCCACCGGCTCCTCTTCAGGTCTGAACCTTCAAAACAGGAAGGGAAACAGATCTCGAAACCCTTTGCGCAGCCTGAGCAAAAAGATCAGCCGCTCCACCTCTGGAGAGACAGATCCGGTTTCGGGCCGAGCTGCCAAGGCTTCCTGGAGTTCTAGAGCTTCGTCGGCGGTGAGGGGCTGATTATCGACCGGAGAGCGAGCCCGCAAGTCGGGCTGGGCCCGCAACACCTCTTCCGGGATCTCATCGGCAGGGGGCAGTGCCCAAGCTTTCGGCCAAAGCAGCAGCAGACCCGCGCAGCAGCCCAGTCCTGCACTCCAGAGCCGTTGGCCCATCCGACCGGTTCTCCCAGCGTTGTCCACTGAACTCCACCCCTTGAAGGGATCCCTCCCAACCTTTCCCAACCCCTCGACCTGTTGCTGGGGGAAAGGGGGGGATCCCTTTAGCTGGCCATGGCTTCCGAGCGCTCTTGGATCACCCGATCCACGATGCCGTAAGCCTGAGCTTCCGTGGCCGAGAGGTAAAAGTCTCGCTCCACATCCCGCTCGATTTTCTCCAGCGGTTGGCCGGTGGTTTGCGCCAAGATCTCGTTCATGCGTCGTTTGACTCGCAGAGTTTCGCGGGCGCGAATTTCAATGTCGCTGGCTTGGCCTTGGATCGTGCCCAGCGAAGGCTGGTGCAGCATGATGCGGGAGTGGGGCAGGGCAAACCGCTTGCCCTTGGTGCCAGCAGCCAACAAAAAGGCTCCCATAGAAGCTGCTTGGCCCACGCAAACCGTAACGATATCTGGCTTGATGTGGTTCATGGTGTCGTAGATGGCCATGCCCGCCGTCACAGAGCCACCGGGAGAATTGATGTACATCACAATGTCCTTTTGCGGATCCTGCGAGTTGAGGTAGAGCATCACCCCCACGATGGTATTGGCCAAGCTATCGTCAATGGGCTCGCCGATAAACAAAATCCGCTCTTGATACAGGCGATCGTCAAGGCTAATCCACTGGCTATAGGGCTCGCCGGGCAAACGGTAAGGAACCCGAGGCACTCCAATCGGCATAAGTTTCTCCTGGCAAAGTATGAAACACAGAACGACGCGCTTGTAAGATATCTTCCGCGCTCAAATCCAGCTGGGGCAAAACCGAGGAAACAATGCGTCCAGATCCAGTTTTGACCTCGCCTTCGTAT